>NZ_JAVSCF010000010.1:0-55297 GCF_031932565.1 Streptomyces sp. B1866 | reverse complement strand
GCGCGCCGGGCGCGCCGCGCTCCTCCAGGCCGCCGCAGTCGCCCTGCGGCAGGCACACCACCGTCACGCCCGCGGCCGCGAGCTGGTCGGCCGCGCGGGCCGCCACGTCGTGCGGCAGCCGGGACAGGCCGCCGCACGGGCCGATCGCCACGCCCGGCCGCAGGCCCCCGGCCATCGCGGCGAGCCGGGCCAGCCGCGCCGGGTCGTCGCCGTCGGTGTGCAGGTCGACCGGGCAGCCGTGTTCGGCCGCCACGCCCAGCACGGCCTCGACGTGGCCCGTCGGGTCCGGGTCCAGGTCCGGGCGGCCGCCGACGACGTGCGCGCCCATCTTCACCGCCTCCCGCAGCATCGCGAGGCCCTCCGCGCCCGCCGCCCCGGTCAGCACCCGGGGCACGGCGACGGCCGTCAGGTCGGTGAGCCCGCGCAGCGCCCGCCCGGCCTCCAGCACCGCCTCCAGCGCCCGCAGGCCCTGCACCCCGCCGATCGCCACGTGCCCGCGCAGCGCCGTCGAGCCGTGGCCCAGGTGCAGCAGCGCGGCCTCGGTGGCGCGGCGCTGGACGTCCTGGGGCCCGTACGGCACCGGGCCGCGCAGGTCGGCGGTCAGGGCGGTGTCGCAGTGCGCGTGCGGCTCGGCGGGGGCGGGCAGCAGCAGGTAGCCGTCCAGGTCGACGCGCGGCCCCGGCGCCAGGCTGCCCGTCGTGCCGACCGCCTCGATGCGCCCGCCGCACAGCCGTACGTCCACCGTGCGGCCGTCGGCCAGCCGGGCGCCGCCGAGCACCAGCGCGGCGCCGCCGCCGCGCGCCGCGCCGCCGCCCGCGCCGTGGCGGCCGGACCCGTCGGGTGCCGGGGCGCCGGGGGAGCCGGAACGGCCGCGGTACCGCGGGTGACCGGAAGCCTCCGGCTCCGCCGCGGACCCGGGGGACCCGGCGCGGCCGGGGACTCCGGGGAGGCCGGGGCCGTCTGAGTCGCCGTCACCGGGAGGCTGGTGCGGCTGGCGCCGCGGCTGGCTGTCGGGCATCCCACTCCTGGTGATCACGAGACTGGTCGGCCGGGTGCGGCGCGCGGGAGGCGCGGAGGGGCGCGGGGCGGTGCGCTCACGCCCAAGATCACCCCACATGTCCGAGCCTAGGACGCGCGGCGGGCACGCGCGGGGCGGCTTCGCGGGTGAGCCGAATAGTCATACCGGTGTGGTGCGTGGGGATGGCGGTGCGCCGGGCCCGCTATCGATTTCACGTTTGGGCGGCCAGCGTGTAATGTCTTCACCGCTCGCCCCAATAGCTCAGTCGGCAGAGCGTCTCCATGGTAAGGAGAAGGTCTACGGTTCGATTCCGTATTGGGGCTCTGATGTATGAGGTGTGCCGTCCGGCCTGTCGCCGGGCGGCTATCACTCGCATCGCAGCGGTGTAGCTCAGTCGGTAGAGCAAGCGGCTCATAATCGCTGTGTCACCGGTTCGAGTCCGGTCACCGCTACCGTCAGTAGCCGATGGTGGGGTCGGTCCTTCTATCGGCTACTCTGCATGCTTTCGTCCATCCGTTCGTCAAGGAGCACTGAACGTGGCTGCCACCGACGTCCGCCCGAAGATCACGCTGGCCTGCGTGGAGTGCAAGGAGCGGAACTACATCACCAAGAAGAACCGGCGTAACAACCCGGACCGCCTTGAGCTGAAGAAGCACTGCCCGCGCTGCAAGGCCCACACCGCGCACCGCGAGACGCGCTGACCCCGGCTTTTCTTCGAGGCCGCCCCCGCAGCGGGGGCGGCCTCGTTTGATTCGGCCGCCCGGGACCGCTGATCCGGCCGTCCAGGACCGCCCGCGACAGCCAGGACCGCCCGGGGCCGTGCCGGCGCCCCTTTCCGCGCGGCCCGGGCCCGCACCGGCGGCCCACCACCCGGCCCTGGCGAGATTCCGCCGCCCCCGCTCGCCGTACGTCCACCCGCACACCCGTACGTCACCCGCAGGAGGTGCCGGCCCCATGGCCCTCGACCAGTCCTTCGTGGGACGGTCCTATCCGCCCACCGCCCCGTACGAGGTGGGCCGGGAGAAGATCCGCGAGTTCGCGGAGGCGATCGGCGACACGAATCCGGCCTACACCGACCCCGAGGCGGCCAGGGCGCTCGGCCACCCCGACGTGATCGGCCCGCCGACCTTCGTCTTCATCATCACCTTCAAGGCGGCGTCGGAGCAGGTCATCCGCGACCCGGAGCTGGGCCTGGACTACGACCGCGTGGTCCACGGCGACCAGCAGTTCGCGTACGTGCGCCCGGTGCGCGCCGGGGACGTGCTGACCGTCACCTGCACCATTGACTCCATCAAGTCGCTGGCGGGCCACGAGGTGCTCGCCGTGCGCGGCGAGGTGCGGGACGCGGCCGGCGAACTCGTCGTGACGTCCTTCACGACGCTGGTCGCCCGGGCCGCCGACCACGACGAAAACGCCCCACAGCCGCGGGAGACGCAGGAGGCGAGCCGATGACCGCGCAGGTGAGGTACGCCGACGTCGAGCCGGGCACCGAGCTGCCCGGCCAGGTCTTCCCCGTCGACCGGGCCCGCCTGGTGCGGTACGCGGGCGCGTCGGGCGACTTCAACCCGATCCACTGGAACGAGCGGTTCGCGCGCGAGGTCGGCCTGCCCGACGTCATCGCGCACGGCATGTTCACCATGGCCGAGGCCGTGCGCGTGGTGACCGACTGGACCGGCGACCCGGCCGCCCTCGTCGAGTACGGGGTGCGCTTCACCAAGCCCGTCGTCGTCCCCGACGACGACAAGGGCGCGCTCATCGAGGTCACGGGCAAGGTCGCCGCCAAGCTGGACGACGAGGCCCGTACGGTCCGCGTCGACCTCACCGCGACCAGCGGCGGCCAGCGGGTGCTCGGCAGGGCGCGCGCCGTGGTCCGCCTCGCCTGAGAGCCCGCCGCTCGCCCCCGCGCCGCCCGGAGCGGCCTCTTCCGCCTCCTCCGGCCCCCCGCTGGGCCTCCCGTCCCCGCGCGCCGCACCGCCGCGCCCGGGGGCGGCCGTACGGGGCCGGGCAGGCGGGCCACAGGCGAGGCCCGTACAGGCGGCCGTACGCGACGCCCTCCCGCGCGGGATCGCGGTACGGGCGGCCGCGCGCCGGGGACTGTCACAGGGCCCCGTTAGATTGGTGCCCGTGCAGGAACTCCACGGCGCCCCCCTCGCCCCGCTGACCACCCTCCGCCTCGGCGGCCCGGCCGACCGCCTGGTCACGGCCACCACCGACGACGAGGTGGCCGACGCCGTCCGGGAGGCCGACGCGGCCGGCACCCCGCTGCTCGTCGTCGGCGGCGGCAGCAACCTGGTCGTCGCCGACCAGGGCTTTCCCGGCACCGCCCTGCGCGTCGCCACCCGCGGCTTCCGCCTGGACGGCACCCGCCTGGAGCTGGCCGCCGGGGAGAACTGGTCCGACGCCGTGGCCCGCACCGTCGAGGCGGGCCTCGCCGGGATCGAGTGCCTGGCCGGAATCCCCGGCTCCGCCGGCGCGACGCCGATTCAGAACGTCGGCGCGTACGGCCAGGAGGTCTCCGCCACCCTCACCGAGGTCGTCGCCTACGACCGCCGCGCCCGCGAGACCGTGACCATCCAGGCCGCCGACTGCGGCCTGTCCTACCGGCACAGCCGCTTCAAGGCCGACCCCGGCCGGCACGTGGTGCTGCGCGTGCGCTTCGCGCTGGAGGACGCCGGCGGCCTGTCCGCGCCCGTGCGGTACGCGGAGGTGGCCCGGGCCCTCGGCGTCGCCACCGGCGAGCGCGTCCCGGCCGCCACCGCCCGGGACACCGTGCTGAAGCTGCGCGCGGGCAAGGGCATGGTGCTCGACCCGGAGGACCACGACACCTGGTCGGCCGGGTCCTTCTTCACCAACCCGGTGCTCACCGACGCCGAGTACGCCGCCTTCCTCGCCCGCGTCGCCGACCGCCTCGGCCCGGAGGCCGCCCCGCCCGCCTACCCGGCCGGGGAGGGCCGCGTGAAGACCTCCGCCGCCTGGCTGATCGACAAGGCGGGCTTCCCGCGCGGGTACGGCTCCGGCCCGGCCCGCATCTCCACCAAGCACACCCTCGCGCTCACCAACCGCGGCGGGGCCACCACCGCCGACCTGCTCGCCCTGGCCCGCGAGGTGGTCGCCGGGGTGGCGGACGCCTTCGGCGTGGCGCTCGTCAACGAGCCGGTGCTGGTCGGGGCCGCCCTCTAAGGCGCCGAGCAGGCCGAGCCCGCGAGCAGGCCGAGCCCGCGGAGCCCGCGAGCACGCCCCGGGCACGGCGCGGTCGCCCGCGTCGGGGCGTACGGCCGTACGGGCCGTACGGCCTCGCGCGCGGACGCGCTACGGCGCCGCCGCGAGCCACCCGTCGATGCCCGCCAGCAGCCGCCGCCGCACGTCCTCCGGGGCCCGCGACGCGCGTACCGACTGCCGCGCGAGGTCGGCCAGCTCGGCGTCCGTGAAGCCGTGGTGCTCGCGCGCCAGCTCGTACTGCGCCGCCAGCCGGGAGCCGAACAGCAGCGGGTCGTCGGCGCCGAGCGCGATCGGCACCCCGGCCTCGTAGAGGGTGCGCAGCGGCACGTCCTCCGGCTTGTCGTACACCCCGAGCGCCACGTTCGAGGCCGGGCAGACCTCGCAGGTCACGCCCTGGTCGGCGAGCCTGCGCAGCAGCTGCGGGTCCTCCGCCGCGCGCACCCCGTGGCCCACCCGCCGCGCGCCGAGGTCGTCCAGGCAGTCGCGCACGCTGCCGGGCCCGGCCAGCTCGCCGCCGTGCGGCGCCGCGATCAGCCCGCCGTGCCGGGCGATGGCGAAGGCCCGGTCGAAGTCGCGGGCCAGGCCCCGGCGCTCGTCGTTGGACAGGCCGAAGCCGACGACGCCCCGGTCGGCGAAGCGCACCGCGAGCCGGGCCAGGGTGCGGGCCTCCAGCGGGTGCTTCACGCGGTTGGCGGCGACCAGGACCCCTATGCCGAGCCCGGTGTCCCGGGAGGCGCGCTCGGCCGCGTCCAGGATGATCTCCAGCGTGGGGATGAGACCGCCCAGCCGGGTGGCGTACGAGGAGGGGTCCACCTGGATCTCCAGCCACCCGGAGCCGTCCCGGACGTCCTCCTCGGCGGCCTCGCGCACCAGCCGCTGGATGTCCTCCGGACGGCGTACGCAGGACCGCGCGATGTCGTACAGCCGCTGGAAGCGGAACCAGCCGCGCTCGTCGGTGGCCCGCAGCCGGGGAGGCTCGCCGCCGCTGAGCGCGTCCGGCAGCCGCACGCCGTACCCGGCGGCGAGTCCGAGCAGGGTGCCGGGGCGCATGGACCCGGTGAAGTGCAGGTGCAGGTGGGCCTTTGGCAGCAGTCTGATGTCGCGAACGCGTCCCATCCGCAGATCCTGCCGCATTTCTCCGGCGGCCTGGTAGGGGGGTTTGCGTCACGGGCCGGCCCCGTCACACGGCGGTCCCGGCCACAAGCGGAAGCTTCCCGCCACCGAGGTCCCGGCACGGAAGACCCCCGCCGCCGAAGACCTCCGCCGAAGACCCCCGCGGAAGGTCCCGCCACGGACGGGCCGGGGCCCCGCCGCCGGCCGGGAAGGCCCGGCGGCGGGGCCCCGGTGACGCCGCTTCGCCGCGCGGCCGCTACGGGCGCGCCTCGCCCAGCAGCTTCTGGAGCCGCGACACGCCCTCGACCAGGTCCTCGTCGCCCAGCGCGTACGACAGCCGCAGGTAGCCAGGCGTGCCGAAGGCCTCGCCCGGGACGACCGCGACCTCGGCCTCCTCCAGGATCAGGGCGGCCAGCTCCACCGAACTCTGCGGCCGCTTGCCGCGGATCTCCCGGCCGATCAGCTTCTTGACCGACGGGTAGGCGTAGAAGGCGCCCTCCGGCTCCGGGCACTCCACGCCGTCGATCTCGTTCAGCATGCGCACGATCGTGCGCCGGCGGCGGTCGAACGCCTCCCGCATGGCGGCGACGGCGTCCAGGTCGCCGGAGACGGCGGCGATCGCCGCGACCTGCGCCACGTTGCTCACGTTCGAGGTGGCGTGGGACTGGAGGTTGGTGGCGGCCTTGACCACGTCCTGCGGGCCGATCACCCACCCCACCCGCCAGCCGGTCATCGCGTAGGTCTTGGCCACGCCGTTGACCACGACGCACTTGTCGCGCAGCTCGGGCACGACCACCGGCAGGGACGCGAAGACCGCGTCGCCGTACACCAGGTGCTCGTAGATCTCGTCCGTCAGCACCCACAGGCCGTGCTCGGCGGCCCAGCGCCCCACAGCCTCGATCTGCTCGCGCGTGTAGACCGCGCCGGTCGGGTTCGACGGCGAGACGAACACCAGCACCTTGGTGCGCTCGGTACGGGCCGCCTCCAACTGCTCGACCGACACCCGGTAGCCGGTCGTCTCGTCCGCGACGACGTCCACCGGCACGCCGCCCGCCAGGCGGATCGACTCCGGATAGGTGGTCCAGTACGGGGCGGGCACGATGACCTCGTCACCCGGGTCCAGGATGGCGGCGAACGCCTCGTAGATCGCCTGCTTGCCGCCGTTGGTCACCAGGATCTGCGACGGCTGCACCTCGTAGCCGGAGTCGCGCAGCGTCTTGGCGGCGATCGCGGCCTTCAGCTCGGGCAGGCCGCCGGCGGGCGTGTAGCGGTGGTACTTCGGGTCCCGGCACGCCGCCACCGCCGCTTCGACGATGTAGTCCGGCGTGGGGAAGTCCGGCTCGCCCGCGCCGAAGCCGATCACCGGCCGACCGGCCGCCTTGAGGGCCTTGGCCTTGGCGTCGACGGCGAGCGTGGCGGATTCGGCGATCGACCCGATACGGGCGGACACCCTGCGCTCGGTCGGGGACTGTACGGGTGGGGTACCTGGGGTAGCAGCGGTCATGGGTGCATCGTGGCAGACGGCGCGGCGCGCCGGTACACCGACCGCTACACCGGTTCGCAGGCTTTTCGCCGGGTTGCCGCGCCGCCGCCGCGGGCGCCGGTCCGGCCCGCGCCGGAGCGCCCCGGAGCGGGAGCCGGAGCGCGCGCCGGAGTAGAAGTAGGAGCAGAAGCAGCGGCAGAAGCAGCACGGGAGCAGGGCGTGGGTCGGAGCACGCGCCGGAGCGTACGGCCGGCCGCGGGGACCGCCGGACGCCACCGGGCGGGGCCCGATTCGGCGCCGTCGGCGGCTACGCGTTCGACGCCCGCCGCCGGACCACGTACACTCATCGGTCGTTGGCCTCGCGTCCACATGCCTCGCCCACCCCGCGCGGTCGGGCGGATGCGGTAGGTTGGACTGCGAGCCGCAAAGGGTCGTAGCTCAATTGGTAGAGCACTGGTCTCCAAAACCAGCGGTTGGGGGTTCAAGTCCCTCCGGCCCTGCTCACGCACCTTCTCGTCAAGGTGCGTGGCTTCTCGTACGTACGAAACAGCACTGCTGTGCGGCCGGGCCGGACGCGGCACGGCCACGACCGGATTCAGGTGAGGACGAGTGACGGAAGCCCTGGGCTCCACCGCGACGCCTGAAAGTGGTCGTCCCGAGGACGAGGCACCCGCCAGGAAGGGCCGCCGCGGCGGCAGGCGCGGCAAGAAGGGGCCTCTGGGCAGGCTCGCCCTGTTCTACCGGCAGATCGTCGCGGAGCTGCGCAAGGTCGTCTGGCCCAGCCGCGGTCAGCTGTCGACGTACACCACCGTGGTGATCGTCTTCGTGTTGATCATGATCGGCCTTGTAACCTTGATTGACTACGGATTCAACCACGCCGTCGATTACATCTTCGGCTGAGCGACCTCGCGGAGGGTGCGGCCGGGGCCGTGTCCTCCGCCCGTTCCACCCCTTGAAGCCAGGAAGAAGCAGCCACCGTGTCTGACCCGAACCTGAACGACGCCGCCGAGCCCGCCGAGTCCCGCGAGGACGAGCTCGACATCGTCGAGGCGGCGGACGCCGTGGACCCCGACCAGGCGGCGGACGCCGGCACCGGGGCGGACGAGCAGCCGGAGGAGGCCGCCGTCCCCGCGGCGGAGACCGGCGAGCAGACCGGCGATACCGAAGACGAGACAGGCGAGACCGCCGAGGCCGCCGAGGAGCCGGCGGAGCCCGCCGACCCGATCGCCGCCCTGCGCGACGAGCTGAGCGCGCTGCCCGGCGAGTGGTACGTCATCCACACCTACGCCGGCTACGAGAACCGCGTGAAGACCAACCTGGAGCAGCGCGCGGTCTCCCTGAACGTCGAGGACTACATCTTCCAGGCCGAGGTGCCGCAGGAGGAGGTCGTCCAGATCAAGAACGGCGACCGCCGCACCGTCCGGCAGAACAAGCTCCCCGGCTACGTGCTGGTCCGCATGGAGCTGACGAACGAGTCGTGGGGCGTGGTGCGCAACACCCCGGGCGTCACCGGCTTCGTCGGGAACGCGTACGACCCGTACCCGCTGACCCTGGACGAGATCGTGAAGATGCTCGCCCCGGAGGCCGAGGCCAAGGCCGCCAAGGCCGCCGCCGAGGAGGCCGGGCTGCCCGCGCCGAGCCGCAAGGTCGAGGTCCAGGTGCTGGACTTCGAGGTGGGCGACTCGGTCACGGTCACCGACGGCCCGTTCGCGACCCTCCAGGCGACGATCAACGAGATCAACCCCGACTCGAAGAAGGTCAAGGGGCTCGTGGAGATCTTCGGCCGGGAGACGCCGGTCGAGCTGAGCTTCGACCAGATCCAGAAGAACTGACCGGACGGGCCGACAGGCGCTCGCGGTCCGCCCGGCCTGTCTGACCCGGTCGGTTTCAGGCCGCATGACGATACCCGGTATCGTTGCGCGGTATGCCTGTGCCCGGAGAGCAACCGGGCAAAGACCCGAACGAAGGACCCGGCAGCATGCCTCCCAAGAAGAAGAAGGTCACGGGGCTGATCAAGCTCCAGATCCAGGCCGGCGCCGCCAACCCGGCCCCGCCGGTCGGCCCGGCGCTGGGCCAGCACGGCGTCAACATCATGGAGTTCTGCAAGGCCTACAACGCGGCGACCGAGTCGCAGCGCGGCATGGTCGTGCCGGTGGAGATCACGGTCTACGAGGACCGTTCCTTCACCTTCGTCACCAAGACGCCGCCGGCCGCCAAGCTGATCCTCAAGGCCGCGGGCGTGGAGAAGGGCTCCGGCGAGCCGCACAAGACCAAGGTCGCCAAGATCACCCGCGACCAGGTGCGCGAGATCGCGAACACCAAGATGCCCGACCTGAACGCGAACGACCTGGACGCCGCCGAGAAGATCATCGCCGGCACCGCCCGGTCGATGGGCATCACCGTCGAGGGCTGAGCGCCTGCCGTACCCGACGGCACGCTCGGCAATGTGGCAGGGCCGGCGCTGGCCCGTCCACCACGACTCCATCCACACCCACAGGAGCAGCAGTGAAGCGCAGCAAGTCCCTCCGCGGCGCGGACTCCAAGATCGACCGGGAGCGGTTGTACGCCCCGCTGGAGGCCGTCCGGCTCGCCAAGGAGACCTCCACCACGAAGTTCGACGCGACCGTCGAGGTCGCCATGCGCCTGGGCGTCGACCCGCGCAAGGCCGACCAGATGGTGCGCGGCACCGTGAACCTGCCGCACGGCACCGGCAAGACCGCCCGGGTCCTGGTCTTCGCGACCGGTGACCGTGCCGCGGCCGCGGAGGCCGCGGGGGCCGACATCGTCGGCTCCGACGAACTGATCGACGAGGTGTCCAAGGGCCGCCTGGACTTCGACGCCGTCGTCGCCACGCCCGAGCTGATGGGCAAGGTCGGCCGCCTGGGCCGGGTGCTCGGCCCGCGCGGTCTGATGCCGAACCCGAAGACCGGCACGGTCACGCCGGACGTGGCCAAGGCCGTCACGGAGATCAAGGGCGGCAAGATCGAGTTCCGCGTCGACAAGCACTCCAACCTGCACTTCATCATCGGCAAGGTCTCCTTCGACGAGACGAAGCTGGTGGAGAACTACGCCGCGGCGCTGGAGGAGATCACCCGCCTCAAGCCGTCCGCCGCGAAGGGCCGCTACATCAAGAAGGCGACCATCACCACGACGATGGGCCCCGGCATCCCGGTGGACCCCAACCGCACCCGCAACCTCCTGGCGGAGGAAGCGCTCGTCTGACCTGGTACGGCCCCGTACGGCGGCCGGAACAGACGGCTCCCGGGCCGGGCCCCGCGCGTCCCCTGCGGATGCGCGCGGGCCCGGCCCGTCGCCGTCTCCCGGCCGCTCCGCCGGGGCCCGCCGCGCCGGTCGATTTGCCCGTCGGCGCGGGCGTCGCGTACGCTTCGGTACGAAGCCAATGACCGCTGGTTGTCGTCAGGTGTCCGTACGGGCACGAAGGCGGCCGAAGGTCCGCGAACCGCGGACGGCCCGCGCAGGTGAGTGGTGGTACTCCCGACGGACGCTTCCGTGCGAACAGCACGAGGTCCGGTCGGTCGAGTCGCGCCCCGAGCCTCGCGCCGGGGCGTTTTTTCGTGGCCTGTCGTGTGCGGCCCGCCGACGCGGGCCGGGCGAGGCGTTCATCCCTTCGGGCGTTTCCTCCCGGGCTCTGGGCCCGGGCGTTCTCCCTCCGGGCGGTCCTTGGTGTTCGTTTGGGCAACATCACCCGGAAGGAGGCCGAGGCTCATGGCGAGGCCCGACAAGGCCGCAGCCGTCGAGGAGATCACGGACCGGTTCCGTAACTCCAACGCCGCTGTGGTGACGGCGTACACCGGTCTCACCGTCGCGCAGCTCAAGAAGCTGCGCCGTTCGCTCGGTGAGAACGCGTCGTACCGTGTGGTGAAGAACACGCTGACCAAGATCGCGGCCAACAGGGCCGGGATCAGCGAGCTGGACGACCTGTTCGCGGGTTCGTCGGCCGTCGCCTTCGTCACCGGTGACCCGGTCGAGGCGGCGAAGGGCCTGCGCGACTTCGCCAAGGAGAACCCCGCCCTCGTCATCAAGGGCGGCGTGCTCGACGGCAAGGCGCTGTCCGCCGACGAGATCAACAAGCTCGCGGACCTGGAGTCCCGCGAGGTGCTGCTGGCCAAGCTGGCCGGCGGCATGAAGGCGTCCATCGCGAAGGCCGCGGCGACCTTCCAGGCGCCGATCTCGGAGTTCGTCCGCACTGTGGACGCGCTGCGGGAGAAGGTCGAGCAGCAGGGCGGCGCCGGCGCGCCGGCGGCCGCCGAGGCCGAGGCAGCGGAGTAGCACCACCAGTGGCACGGCGTACGGACGTGGTGGCGGCCGGGGCACCCCGCAGGGGGTAACCGGCAGTAATCAGATCCGTGGGCCGGGCCGCGGCGGGGCCGCCCGCGCGGCCGTGCCGACCAGCCGCGGAAAGGCCGCCGAACAGCCGGCCAGGCGACCGCCCGACGGCACACCCCAACCAGTACATCCGGCATACCGGACACATCCGGCACCTGCCGATCGAGTGGAAGGACCGCCACCATGGCGAACCTCACGACCGAAGAGCTGCTCGAGCACTTCGAGGGCCTGACCCTTCTCCAGCTGTCCGAGTTCGTCAAGGCGTTCGAGGAGCGCTTCGACGTCAAGGCCGCCGCCCCGGTCGCCGCCGTGGCCGCCGCTCCGGGCGGGGGCGCCGGCGAGGCCGCCGCCGCCGAGGAGAAGGACGAGTTCGACGTCGTCCTCACCGGCGCCGGCGAGAAGAAGATCCAGGTCATCAAGGTCGTGCGCGAGCTGACCTCGCTGGGTCTGAAGGAGGCCAAGGACCTGGTCGACGGCGCGCCGAAGCCGGTTCTGGAGAAGGTCAACAAGGAGCAGGCCGACAAGGCCGCCGAGTCCCTCAAGGGCGCCGGCGCCTCCGTCGAGGTCAAGTAGTTCCCCCACCGGGCCGCCCGCCCGGCGTGTCGCACGCCGGGCCGGCCGGTTCCGGCGAGCGCGCAAGGGCGATCACCCGACCGGGTGGTCGCCCTTCGGCGCTCCGGTGACGGATACGGCGCCAGCGGCATGGACGCGGGTAGGGTGATCTTCGCCGCACGTCGCCACACCCTGTGACGATCTCCCCCGGGCGGGGGCCTTGACGAACGGCACGCAGCGCGCAATTCTCAGGACGCGACGTCACACCGATCCACAAAATCCGAGGCATGGATCGCTGATGAAGCGGGCAGTATCGATATGCGCTTCGAGCGCGCGGCGTGACGCAGGCAAGCACAGCAGCAGACGACACCGACGACGAGGGGCGGCTCCCCCTCCTGGGAGGGAGAGATTGGCGCTGCCGGTCTCCGGGACTGTGCTCTGGACATCAGTGTGCCAAGTGGCTACACTGACCCTTTGCGCTGCCTGTTAGCTGCTCCCTGCCCGTCACCAGGGGCATACCTACCTGGAATACTGCCGGATGAAACGCCCTGATCAGGCATTTCTCCTGGTGTCCCCGGTGGGACCGGCACGCGCGTAGTGAGTCCGAGCCCTCGGAAGGACCCCCTCTTGGCCGCCTCGCGCACCGCCTCGAATGCCAATACGACCAACGGCGCCAGCACCGCCCCGCTGCGCATCTCCTTTGCGAAGATCAAGGAGCCCCTGGAGGTTCCCAACCTTCTTGCGCTGCAAACCGAGAGCTTCGACTGGCTGCTCGGCAATGCCGCCTGGAAGGCTCGTGTCGAGGCCGCGCTGGACAGTGGTCAGGACGTCCCCACCAAGTCCGGTCTGGAGGAGATCTTCGAGGAGATCTCGCCGATCGAGGACTTCTCCGGGTCCATGTCCCTGACCTTCCGCGATCACCGCTTCGAGCCCCCGAAGAACTCGATCGACGAGTGCAAGGAGCGCGACTTCACCTACGCGGCGCCGCTCTTCGTCACCGCGGAGTTCACCAACAACGAGACCGGCGAGATCAAGTCCCAGACGGTCTTCATGGGCGACTTCCCGCTCATGACCAACAAGGGCACCTTCGTGATCAACGGCACCGAGCGTGTCGTGGTCTCGCAGCTCGTCCGGTCGCCGGGCGTCTACTTCGACAGCCAGATCGACAAGACGTCCGACAAGGACATCTTCTCCGCCCGGATCATCCCGTCCCGGGGCGCCTGGCTGGAGATGGAGATCGACAAGCGCGACATGGTCGGCGTGCGCATCGACCGCAAGCGCAAGCAGTCCGTCACCGTGCTGCTCAAGGCCCTCGGCTGGACCACCGAGCGGATCCTGGAGGAGTTCGGCGAGTACGAGTCGATGCGCGCCACCCTGGAGAAGGACCACACCCAGGGCCAGGACGACGCGCTGCTGGACATCTACCGCAAGCTGCGCCCGGGCGAGCCGCCGACCCGCGAGGCCGCGCAGACGCTGCTGGAGAACCTGTACTTCAACCCCAAGCGCTACGACCTGGCCAAGGTCGGCCGCTACAAGGTCAACAAGAAGCTGGGCGCCGACCAGCCGCTGGACGCGGGCGTGCTCACCGACGAGGACGTCATTGCGACCATCAAGTACCTGGTCAAGCTGCACGCGGGCGAGACCGAGACGGTCGGCATGAACGGCCAGCGCATCGTGGTCGAGACCGACGACATCGACCACTTCGGCAACCGCCGCCTGCGCAACGTCGGCGAGCTGATCCAGAACCAGGTCCGCACCGGCCTCGCCCGCATGGAGCGCGTGGTCCGCGAGCGGATGACGACCCAGGACGTCGAGGCCATCACGCCGCAGACCCTGATCAACATCCGGCCGGTCGTCGCCTCCATCAAGGAGTTCTTCGGCACCAGCCAGCTCTCCCAGTTCATGGACCAGACCAACCCGCTGTCGGGCCTGACCCACAAGCGCCGCCTGTCGGCGCTGGGCCCCGGCGGTCTGTCCCGTGAGCGGGCGGGCTTCGAGGTCCGCGACGTGCACCCCTCGCACTACGGTCGCATGTGCCCGATCGAGACCCCCGAGGGCCCGAACATCGGTCTGATCGGCTCGCTGGCCACCTACGGCCGGGTCAACGCGTTCGGCTTCGTGGAGACCCCGTACCGCAAGGTCGAGGGCGGCGTGGTCACCGAGAGGGTCAACTTCCTCACCGCCGACGAGGAGGACCGGTACGTCATCGCCCAGGCGAACGCGCCGCTGACGGAGGACAACCGCTTCGCCGAGGACCGCGTCCTGGTCCGCCGCCGCGGCGGTGAGATCGACTACATCGTCGGCGACGAGGTGGACTACATGGACGTCTCGCCGCGCCAGATGGTGTCGGTCGCGACCGCCATGATCCCCTTCCTGGAGCACGACGACGCCAACCGCGCCCTCATGGGCTCGAACATGATGCGCCAGGCCGTGCCGCTGATCAAGGCGGAGTCCCCGCTGGTCGGCACCGGCATGGAGTACCGCTGCGCGGTCGACGCCGGCGACGTGATCAAGGCCGAGAAGGACGGCGTGGTCCAGGAGGTCTCCGCCGACTACGTGACGGTGGCCAACGACGACGGCACGTACACCACGTACCGCGTGGCCAAGTTCAACCGCTCCAACCAGGGCACCTCCTTCAACCAGAAGGTCGTCGTGGACGAGGGCGCGCGCGTGATCGCCGGGCAGGTGCTCGCCGACGGCCCGTCCACCGAGGACGGCGAGATGGCGCTCGGCAAGAACCTGCTGGTGGCGTTCATGCCGTGGGAGGGCCACAACTACGAGGACGCGATCATCCTCAGCCAGCGCCTGGTGCAGGACGACGTGCTGTCCTCGATCCACATCGAGGAGCACGAGGTCGACGCCCGGGACACCAAGCTGGGCCCGGAGGAGATCACCCGCGACATCCCGAACGTGTCCGAGGAGGTCCTGGCCGACCTCGACGAGCGCGGCATCATCCGTATCGGCGCCGAGGTCATCGCCGGGGACATCCTGGTCGGCAAGGTCACCCCGAAGGGCGAGACCGAGCTGACCCCGGAGGAGCGGCTGCTGCGCGCGATCTTCGGCGAGAAGGCCCGCGAGGTCCGCGACACCTCGCTGAAGGTGCCGCACGGCGAGACCGGCAAGGTCATCGGCGTGCGCGTCTTCGACCGCGAGGAGGGCGACGAGCTGCCGCCCGGCGTGAACCAGCTGGTCCGCGTCTACGTGGCGCAGAAGCGCAAGATCACCGACGGCGACAAGCTCGCCGGCCGGCACGGCAACAAGGGCGTCATCTCCAAGATCCTGCCCGTCGAGGACATGCCGTTCCTGGAGGACGGCACCCCGGTGGACATCATCCTGAACCCCCTGGGCGTCCCCTCCCGGATGAACCCCGGCCAGGTCCTGGAGATCCACCTCGGCTGGCTGGCCTCCCAGGGCTGGAAGGTCGAGGGCGACGAGGAGTGGATGCGGCGGCTGAAGGCCATCGGCGCCGACGACGTCGCACCCGGCACCAACGTGGCCACCCCGGTCTTCGACGGCGCCCGCGAGGACGAGATCGCCGGCCTGTTCGAGGCCACCCTGCCCAACCGCGACGGCGAGCGCATGGTGCTCCCGTCCGGCAAGGCCAGGCTGTTCGACGGCCGCTCCGGCGAGCCGTTCCCGGACCCGATCTCGGTCGGGTACATGTACATCCTCAAGCTGCACCACCTGGTGGACGACAAGCTGCACGCCCGCTCCACCGGCCCGTACTCGATGATCACCCAGCAGCCGCTGGGCGGCAAGGCGCAGTTCGGCGGCCAGCGGTTCGGCGAGATGGAGGTGTGGGCGCTGGAGGCGTACGGCGCCGCCTACGCCCTCCAGGAGCTGCTGACCATCAAGTCCGACGACGTCACCGGCCGCGTCAAGGTCTACGAGGCGATCGTCAAGGGCGAGAACATCCCGGAGCCGGGCATCCCCGAGTCCTTCAAGGTGCTCATCAAGGAGATGCAGTCCCTGTGCCTCAACGTGGAGGTGCTGTCCAGCGACGGCATGTCCATCGAGATGCGGGACACCGACGAGGACGTCTTCCGCGCCGCGGAGGAGCTCGGAATCGACCTGTCCCGGCGGGAGCCGAGCAGCGTCGAAGAGGTCTGACGGGTCTGGCCGGGGCTTCACCCCCGTAACGCCCCGGCCGTCCCCGGACCCCCAGTCAGACCACTAGCGCCCACCACTCGCGACGAACCCGCGAGGGGCACGAAACCCGAAAGAGGGATTGACGACCAGTGCTCGACGTCAACTTCTTCGACGAGCTGCGCATCGGCCTCGCCACCGCTGACGACATCCGCCAGTGGTCCCACGGTGAGGTCAAGAAGCCGGAGACCATCAACTACCGCACCCTCAAGCCCGAGAAGGACGGCCTCTTCTGCGAGAAGATCTTCGGCCCCACCCGGGACTGGGAGTGCTACTGCGGCAAGTACAAGCGTGTCCGCTTCAAGGGCATCATCTGCGAGCGGTGCGGCGTGGAGGTCACCCGCGCCAAGGTGCGCCGTGAGCGGATGGGCCACATCGAGCTGGCCGCGCCGGTCACCCACATCTGGTACTTCAAGGGCGTGCCCAGCCGCCTGGGCTACCTCCTCGACCTCGCCCCGAAGGACCTGGAGAAGGTCATCTACTTCGCCGCCTACATGATCACGTGGGTGGACGAGGAGCGCCGCACGCGCGACCTGCCCTCGCTGGAGGCGCACGTCTCCGTCGAGCGCCAGCAGATCGAGCAGCGCCGCGACGCCGACCTGGAGGCCCGCGCCAAGAAGCTGGAGGCGGACCTCGCCGAGTTGGAGGCCGAGGGCGCCAAGACCGACGTGCGCCGCAAGGTGCGCGACGGCGCCGAGCGGGAGATGAAGCAGCTGCGCGACCGCGCCCAGCGCGAGATCGACCGGCTGGACGAGGTGTGGAGCCGCTTCAAGAACCTCAAGGTCCAGGACCTGGAGGGCGACGAGCTGCTCTACCGCGAGCTGCGCGACCGGTTCGGCACGTACTTCCAGGGCGGCATGGGCGCCGCGGCGCTCCAGAAGCGCCTGGAGTCCTTCGACCTGGACGAGGAGGCGGAGAAGCTCCGCGACATCATCCGCACCGGCAAGGGCCAGAAGAAGACCCGTGCCCTGAAGCGGCTGAAGGTCGTCTCCGCGTTCCTCCAGACCCGCAACAGCCCCAACGGCATGGTGCTGGACTGCATCCCGGTCATCCCGCCGGACCTGCGTCCGATGGTGCAGCTCGACGGCGGCCGCTTCGCGACCTCCGACCTCAACGACCTGTACCGCCGCGTCATCAACCGCAACAACCGCCTCAAGCGGCTGCTCGACCTCGGCGCGCCCGAGATCATCGTCAACAACGAGAAGCGGATGCTCCAGGAGGCCGTCGACGCGCTGTTCGACAACGGCCGCCGTGGCCGGCCGGTCACCGGCCCGGGCAACCGTCCGCTGAAGTCGCTGTCCGACATGCTCAAGGGCAAGCAGGGCCGCTTCCGCCAGAACCTGCTCGGCAAGCGCGTCGACTACTCCGCCCGCTCGGTGATCGTGGTCGGCCCGCAGCTGAAGCTGCACCAGTGCGGCCTGCCCAAGGCCATGGCGCTGGAGCTGTTCAAGCCGTTCGTGATGAAGCGCCTGGTGGACCTCAACCACGCGCAGAACATCAAGTCGGCCAAGCGCATGGTCGAGCGCGGCCGCACGGTCGTGTACGACGTGCTGGAAGAGGTCATCGCCGAGCACCCGGTGCTGCTCAACCGCGCGCCGACGCTGCACCGCCTGGGCATCCAGGCGTTCGAGCCGCAGCTGGTGGAGGGCAAGGCCATCCAGATCCACCCGCTGGTGTGCACCGCGTTCAACGCGGACTTCGACGGCGACCAGATGGCGGTGCACCTGCCGCTGTCCGCCGAGGCCCAGGCCGAGGCCCGCATCCTCATGCTGTCCTCGAACAACATCCTCAAGCCGGCCGACGGCCGGCCGGTGACCATGCCCACCCAGGACATGGTGCTGGGCCTGTTCTTCCTCACCAGCGACGAGGAGGAGCGCGAGGTCAAGGGCGAGGGGCGGACCTTCTCCTCGGTCGCCGAGGCGATCATGGCCTTCGACGCCCGCGAGCTGTCGCTCCAGGCGAAGGTCAACATCCGCTTCCCGCTGGGCACCGTGCCGCCGCGCGGCTGGACCCCGCCGGCCGGCGAGGGCGAGGGCGCGTATCCCACCGGCGAGGGCGACTGGCAGCCCGGTGACAGCTTCACCCTGCGCACCACCCTGGGCCGGGCGCTGTTCAACGAGCTGCTGCCCGAGGACTACCCGTTCGTCGACTACTCGGTGGGCAAGAAGCAGCTCTCCGAGATCGTCAACGACCTCGCCGAGCGCTACCCCAAGGTCATCGTCGCGGCGACGCTGGACAACCTGAAGGCGGCCGGCTTCCACTGGGCCACCCGCTCCGGCGTCACCGTCTCGATCTCCGACGTGGTCGTGCCGGAGGCCAAGAAGGGGATCATCGCGTCGTACGAGGCCCAGGACGAGAAGGTCCAGAAGCAGTACGAGCGCGGTCTGATCACCAAGGACGAGCGCACCCAGGAGCTGATCGCGATCTGGACGAAGGCGACCAACGAGGTCGCCGAGGCCATGACCGCGAACTTCCCGAAGACCAACCCGATCTTCATGATGGTCAACTCGGGCGCGCGCGGAAACATGATGCAGATGCGGCAGATCGCGGGCATGCGCGGTCTGGTGTCCAACGCCAAGAACGAGACCATCCCGCGGCCGATCAAGGCGTCGTTCCGCGAGGGCCTGTCCGTGCTGGAGTACTTCATCTCCACCCACGGCGCCCGCAAGGGTCTGGCGGACACCGCGCTGCGCACCGCCGACTCCGGCTACCTGACCCGCCGCCTGGTGGACGTCTCGCAGGACGTGATCATCCGCGAGGAGGACTGCGGCACCGACCGCGGTCTGAAGCTGGCGATCGCCGAGCGGGGCGCCGACGGCGTGCTGCGCAAGGCGGACAACGTCGAGACCAGCGTGTACGCGCGCTGCCTCGCCGAGGACATCGTCGTGGACGGCAAGGTGCTGGCCCCGGCCGGCACCGACCTCGGCGACGTGCTCATCGACGAGCTGGTGCGGCACGGCGTGGCGACGGTCAAGACCCGCTCGGTGCTCACCTGCGAGTCCGGCGTCGGCACCTGCGCCATGTGCTACGGCCGGTCGCTGGCCACCGGCAAGCTGGTCGACATCGGCGAGGCGGTCGGCATCATCGCCGCCCAGTCCATCGGCGAGCCCGGCACCCAGCTGACGATGCGCACCTTCCACACCGGTGGTGTGGCCGGTGACGACATCACCCAGGGTCTGCCGCGTGTGGTCGAGCTGTTCGAGGCCCGTACGCCCAAGGGTGTCGCGCCGATCTCGGAGGCGGCCGGACGGGTCCGCATCGAGGAGACCGAGAAGACCAAGAAGCTCGTCGTCACCCCCGACGACGGCTCGGACGAGACGGCGTACGGCGTCTCCAAGCGCGCCCGGCTGCTGGTCGGCGAGGGCGACCACGTCGAGGTGGGCCAGGCGCTCACGGTCGGCGCGGTCAACCCGCACGACGTGCTGCGCATCCTCGGCCAGCGGGCCGTGCAGGTCCACCTGGTCGGCGAGGTGCAGAAGGTCTACAACTCGCAGGGCGTGTCGATCCACGACAAGCACATCGAGATCATCATCCGGCAGATGCTGCGCCGCGTGACGATCATCGAGTCGGGCGACGCCGAGCTGCTGCCCGGCGAGCTGGTGGAGCGCTCGCGGTTCGAGATCGAGAACCGCCGCGTGGTCCAGGAGGGCGGCCACCCGGCCTCCGGCCGCCCGCAGCTCATGGGCATCACCAAGGCGTCGCTGGCCACCGAGTCGTGGCTGTCGGCGGCGTCCTTCCAGGAGACGACCCGGGTGCTCACCGACGCGGCGATCAACGCCAAGTCGGACTCGCTGATCGGCCTCAAGGAGAACGTGATCATCGGTAAGCTCATCCCGGCCGGTACGGGCCTGGCCCGGTACCGCAACATCCGGGTGGAGCCGACCGAGGAGGCGAAGGCCGCGATGTACTCGGCCGTCGGCTACGACGACATCGACTACTCGCCCTTCGGCACGGGCTCCGGCCAGGCGGTCCCGCTGGAGGACTACGACTACGGTCCGTACAACCAGTAGGGCGCTCCCGCGCGGCCCGCGGGGCGGCTTCCCACCGGGAGGCCGCCCCGCGGCGCGTCCAGCCGTACGGGCCCGTACCCCACGCCTGGGCGCGGGTGGCCCGCGACACGCCCGGGACGGCCGTGCGCGGATGCCGGGCGGCGGCGCGGCGCACCTCGGGCCGACGGGCCCGGGATGCGGACAAGGAGCAGGTCAGAGCGTGGATGACCGGCCGCGGCGGCCTGGCCCGTCGCGGCAGGCCGCAATGGTTTTGACCGGAGTCCATGAGGTAGGTACGCTCAGACCTTGTGCCTGGGGTGTGCCCGGGTCCTTGTGCGTGCAGTCGTCCGCACGGGACGCCGAGGCGTCGGCCGCCGATCCCGTTGCACCTCTCCCGCCCGACGGGGGCGGTGCCGGTTCTGCGACACACCCGACCGCGTGGGTCGGTGAAACCCCAGGTTAGCTTTACCGAGACTGGCACACAGAAACCGGAGATACGGTGCCTACGATCCAGCAGTTGGTCCGCAAGGGCCGACAGGACAAGGTCGAGAAGAACAAGACGCCTGCCCTGGAGGGTTCGCCCCAGCGGCGCGGCGTCTGCACGCGCGTGTTCACGACCACCCCGAAGAAGCCGAACTCGGCCCTGCGTAAGGTCGCGCGTGTGCGTCTGACCAGTGGCATCGAGGTCACCGCGTACATCCCGGGTGAGGGCCACAACCTGCAGGAGCACTCCATCGTGCTCGTGCGTGGCGGTCGTGTGAAGGACCTGCCGGGTGTTCGCTACAAGATCATCCGCGGTTCGCTGGACACCCAGGGTGTCAAGAACCGCAAGCAGGCCCGCAGCCGGTACGGCGCCAAGAAGGAGAAGTAAGCATGCCTCGCAAGGGCCCCGCCCCGAAGCGGCCGGTCATCGTCGACCCGGTCTACAACTCTCCTCTGGTGACGTCCCTGATCAACAAGGTGCTGCTGAACGGCAAGCGCTCCACCGCCGAGCGCATCGTCTACGGTGCCATGGAGGGCCTGCGGGACAAGACCGGCAACGACCCGGTCATCACGCTCAAGCGCGCCCTGGAGAACGTCAAGCCGACCATCGAGGTCAAGTCGCGCCGTGTCGGTGGCGCCACCTACCAGGTCCCGGTCGAGGTCCGCACGAGCCGGCAGTCCACCCTGGCGCTGCGCTGGCTGGTGGGCTACTCCCGCGCGCGCCGCGAGAAGACCATGACCGAGCGCCTGATGAACGAGCTGCTGGACGCCAGCAACGGCCTGGGGGCCTCCGTCAAGCGGCGTGAGGACACCCACAAGATGGCCGAGTCCAACAAGGCCTTCGCGCACTACCGCTGGTAGTCGCTTCCCCATCGAGCACCGAGAGAAGACGAAAGCCTCATGGCTACCACTTCACTTGACCTGGCCAGGGTCCGCAACATCGGGATCATGGCCCACATCGACGCGGGCAAGACGACGACCACCGAGCGGATCCTGTTCTACACCGGCGTGAGCTACAAGATCGGTGAGGTCCACGACGGCGCCGCCACCATGGACTGGATGGAGCAGGAGCAGGAGCGGGGGATCACCATCACCTCCGCCGCGACCACCTGCCACTGGCTGCTCGAAGACGTCGACCACACCATCAACATCATCGACACGCCGGGCCACGTCGACTTCACCGTCGAGGTGGAGCGCTCCCTGCGCGTGCTCGACGGCGCCGTGACCGTGTTCGACGGGGTCGCCGGAGTGGAGCCGCAGTCCGAGACCGTCTGGCGGCAGGCGGACCGCTACGGCGTGCCGCGCATCTGTTTCGTCAACAAGCTCGACCGGACCGGCGCGGAGTTCCACCGCTGCGTCGACATGATCGTGGACCGCCTGGGCGCGGTGCCGCTGGTCATGCAGATCCCGATCGGCACCGAGGCGGACTTCAAGGGCATCGTCGACCTCGTCCGCATGAAGGCGCTGGTGTGGTCGCCGGAGGCCACCAAGGGCGAGATGTACGACGTCGTCGACATCCCGGACACGCACACCGAGGCGGCCGACGAGTGGCGCGGCAAGCTGCTGGAGGCCGTGGCCGAGAACGACGACGAGATGATGGAGCTGTACCTGGAGGGCGAGGAGCCCTCCGAGGAGCAGCTGTACGCGGCGATCCGCCGCATCACCATCGCCTCGACCGGCGGCGAGGGCTCGACCACCGTCACCCCGGTGTTCTGCGGCAGCGCGTTCAAGAACAAGGGCGTGCAGCCGCTGCTCGACGCGGTCGTGCGCTACCTGCCGTCGCCGCTGGACATCGGCGCCGTCGAGGGCCAGTCGGTCAAGGACCCGGACGAGGTCGTGCGGCGCGAGCCGTCCGAGGACGAGCCGTTCTCGGGCCTCGCGTTCAAGATCATGAGTGACCCGCACCTGGGCAAGCTCACCTTCGTGCGGGTGTACTCCGGCCGGATGGAGTCCGGCAGCCAGGTGCTCAACTCGGTCAAGGGCCGCAAGGAGCGCATCGGCAAGATCTACCGGATGCACGCGAACAAGCGCGAGGAGATCGACGCGGTCGGCGCCGGCGACATCGTCGCCGTCATGGGTCTGAAGCAGACCACGACCGGCGAGACCCTGTGCGACCCGGGCAGCCCGGTGATCCTGGAGTCCATGGACTTCCCGGCCCCGGTCATCGAGGTGGCCATCGAGCCGAAGTCCAAGGGCGACCAGGAGAAGCTCGGCGTGGCCATCCAGCGCCTCGCCGAGGAGGACCCGTCCTTCCGGGTCAAGACGGACGAGGAGACCGGCCAGACGATCATCGCGGGCATGGGCGAGCTGCACCTGGACGTGCTGGTCGACCGCATGCGCCGCGAGTTCAAGGTCGAGGCCAACGTCGGCAAGCCGCAGGTCGCCTACCGCGAGACCATCCGCAAGACGGTCGAGAAGCTGGAGTACACCCACAAGAAGCAGACGGGTGGCTCGGGCCAGTTCGGCCGCGTGCAGATCTCGCTGGAGCCGCTGGAGGGCGACGGCTACGAGTTCGTCAACCAGGTCACCGGTGGCCGCATCCCCAAGGAGTACATCCCCTCGGTGGACGCGGGCTGCCAGGACGCCATGGAGTTCGGCGTGCTCGCCGGCTACCCGCTCACGGGCGTGCGGGTGATCCTGCTGGACGGTGCGTACCACGAGGTCGACTCGTCCGAGATGGCCTTCAAGATCGCCGGTTCGATGGCCTTCAAGGAGGCCGCCCGCAAGGCCGGCCCGGTGCTGCTCGAACCGATGATGAAGGTCGAGGTCACCACGCCCGAGGACTACATGGGCGACGTCATCGGCGATATCAACTCCCGGCGTGGCCAGATCCAGTCCATGACGGACCGCAGCGGCGCCAAGCTGGTGACCGGCCTGGTCCCGCTGTCCGAGATGTTCGGATACGTCGGCGACCTGCGCAGCAAGACCTCCGGTCGTGCCAGCTACTCCATGCAGTTCGACTCCTACGCGGAGGTTCCGCGGAGCGTCGCGGAGGAGATCATCGCGAAGGCCAAGGGCGAGTAACCGGGAAAGGCGGGTTCGCCCGCCTTTCCTACCCTTTAGGCTGGAACGGAGGGCCTCGGGGCACGCCGCCGCGGACCGCCTCAGCGGAAGCGGCTCGCGACGGTGGCCCCGGTGGCCGGCCCCATTCGAATACGGCGAAGGGAATCCCCCTCGGGGTCCTGGCCGGTTCGGTAATCACCTGAACCCATCCGCACCGTGTGGATGAGTACCACTCAGCAGGAGGACCCCAGTGGCGAAGGCGAAGTTCGAGCGGACTAAGCCGCACGTCAACATCGGCACCATCGGTCACATCGACCACGGCAAGACGACGCTCACCGCGGCGATCACCAAGGTGCTGCACGACAAGTACCCGGACCTGAACGAGGTCTCGGCGTTCGAGAACATCGACAAGGCGCCCGAGGAGCGCCAGCGCGGTATCACGATCTCCATCGCGCACGTCGAGTACCAGACCGAGTCGCGCCACTACGCGCACGTCGACTGCCCCGGTCACGCGGACTACATCAAGAACATGATCACCGGTGCGGCGCAGATGGACGGCGCCATCCTGGTGGTGGCCGCCACCGACGGTCCGATGCCGCAGACCAAGGAGCACGTGCTGCTGGCCCGCCAGGTCGGTGTGCCGTACATCGTCGTCGCGCTGAACAAGGCCGACATGGTGGACGACGAGGAGATCCTGGAGCTTGTGGAGCTGGAGGTCCGCGAGCTGCTGACCGAGTACGAGTTCCCGGGCGACGACGTCCCCGTGGTCAAGGTCTCCGCGCTGAAGGCCCTGGAGGGCGACGCGGAGTGGGGCGAGAGCGTTCTCAACCTGATGAACGCCGTCGACGAGTCGATCCCGCAGCCGGAGCGCGACGTCGACAAGCCGTTCCTCATGCCGATCGAGGACGTCTTCACCATCACCGGCCGCGGTACGGTCGTCACCGGCCGTATCGAGCGCGGTGTGCTGAAGGTCAACGAGACCGTCGACATCATCGGCATCAAGGAAGACAAGACCACCACCACGGTCACGGGCATCGAGATGTTCCGCAAGCTGCTCGACGAGGGCCAGGCCGGTGAGAACGTCGGTCTGCTGCTGCGCGGCATCAAGCGCGAGGACGTCGAGCGCGGCCAGGTCGTCATCAAGCCGGGCTCGGTCACCCCGCACACGGAGTTCGAGGCGACGGCGTACATCCTGTCCAAGGACGAGGGCGGCCGCCACACCCCGTTCTTCAACAACTACCGCCCGCAGTTCTACTTCCGTACCACGGACGTGACGGGCGTGGTGACCCTCCCCGAGGGCACCGAGATGGTCATGCCGGGCGACAACACCGACATGTCGGTTCAGCTGATCCAGCCGATCGCCATGGAGGAGGGCCTGAAGTTCGCCATCCGCGAGGGTGGCCGGACCGTCGGCGCCGGCCAGGTCACGAAGATCGTCAAGTGACTCACGGCTGCTTCGCCCGGTAGCGCGCCGGGTCGCGGAGGGCCCGTACGACATCGGTCGTACGGGCCCTTTCGCGTGCGCGGGGGCGGTTGCTCCGTTCGCCGTACCGGCAGGAGATTTCGCTGATTGTCCTACCTCCGTAGTAGTGTCGTGCGCCGCGGGTGGCTGACGGGGAACCGTCCGTGATGGGGACAGTGCTGGGGAGGGCGTGCATGGTCGGGCGCGAGCGTTCCGCCGCGGATCATCCGAGGAAGGAGGTGCGGGCGGTCCTCGACCGGCTGGTGGCCGAGGGGTGGACTCTGCGTAAGGAGGGGCACTGGGGGCGGCTGTACTGCCCGTGCGAGGCGAAGTGCCTGATGATCGCGGTGCCGGGCACGACGCCGAACCCCGGGCGCGCAGCCCGCAGGATCGCGGCCCGGGCCGCCCTCTGCCCCCTGCCGGAAGGTGATCCCCGGCGTACCCCCGGAGGTCCCGTTGTCGTTTGACAACATGCCCGCACTGGGTAACCCTGCCAACGAGGGCGGTGGCCGCTGGGACAGTGACGTGGACGGTCCCGCCGAGGGGGGAGTGAGCACCATGGAATATGAGTTCCTGTTCGTGGTGGAAGGGATCGATGTCGACGACGACGAAGCGGTCGGAATCCTCTTCGATGAGTTCGACGGCCTGCTGACGCGTCACCGCGACCGCCACCTGCTGGACATCGCCGAGACTGGGGAGACCGCCGTCGAGGCGGCGCACCGCGTCGTCGCCCGGCTGCGCCGGGCCCTGCCCGCGCTGCGCGTCCTGCGGCTGGACCCGGAGCTGGTGGGCGTGAGCGACATCGCCGAGCGGGCTGGTCGCAGTCGGCAGAACGTGCTTCAGTGGGTCGGCGGCGAGCGGCGCACCGAGCGGCCGTTTCCCGAGCCCGAGGGCGCGGTCGGCCGGTCGCTGGTGTGGCGCTGGGCCGAGGTGAACAAGTGGCTCTCTCTGGTCGGCGCCGGAGACGGGGCGGCCGCCCCGCTGCGCGATGAGGCGATGCTGATCGACCTGATGCTGCCGCAGTGGCAGCGAGATCTCGACGACGGTCTGCCACTCGTCAAGATCCTCTGCGCGCAGGACGAATACCGGGAGGAGCGCACCGAGGTCCTGCAGATGCTCCAGGGGGCGCTGCGGCAGCCCGGCGTCAGGCAGACGGTCGCCACACTGCCGCGCACCGAGCCGGACCGGCTGGCCGTCGTCTGCGCGGTGGTCCAGGACCGGCTGAGCGCCGTTCTCGAACAGATCACTCCGGATGACGCCTCGGCCCTGCTTGCGGTGCGAGGCGAGGGCGCGGAGCTGCGCCTGCTGGGTGTCGCCTCCCGGCCCCTGCCCGGTGCGGTCCCGGTGTCGGAGCTGGGCCTTAGCGACCAGGCCACCGTGGGAGACCTGCTGCTGGCGCTGTCTAGCCGCTCCGTCGCGCCCACCACCCCCCTAGCTCTGGCCTGAGCTCCGGTTTGAGCATCGACCCTGGGCGGGCGGCCGCCGCCGCGGGCCGCCGTCCGGCGGCCATAGGATCGGGGCCATGGAAATCTGGATCAACCCGGCCTGCTCCAAGTGCCGCTCCGCGCTGACCCTGCTGGACGCCGAGGGCGCCGGGTACACGGTGCGGCACTACCTGGAGGAGCCGCCGAGCGCCGCGGAGATCGAGGACGTGCTGCGGCGCCTGGGCCTGGAGCCGTGGGACATCACCCGTACCGGCGAGCCGGTCGCGGCCGAGCTGGGGCTCGACACGTGGACGCGCGAGCCGGCCGACCGCATCCGCTGGCTCGCGGCGCTGACCGCCTACCCGGTGCTCATCCAGCGGCCCATCATCACCGCGGACGACGGCACGGCGGTGGTCGGCCGCTCGCCGGAGGCGGTCCGGTCGGTCCTGCCGTAGGGCCTTGCGGCCGCCAGCGGCTGTGTGTGCAGAAGGAGGGGCCGTCGTGAAGGCGATGTCGTACAGCGAGTCCCTGGCCAGGTTCGCCGAGACGCTGGACTCGGTGGTCGAGGACCGGGAGGAGATCGTCGTCATCCGCGCGGGCCGCGAACCGGTCGTCATCGTCGCGCTGGACGACTACCAGGCGCTCAGGGAATCGGTGCACCTGCTCAGCAGCCCGGAGAACGCGCGTCGGCTGTTGACCGCCATCGACCGTCTGGAGAACGGGGGCGGAACCGTGCGGGAGCTGGTCGAGTGAAGTTCGTCTGGGACGAGTCGGCCTGGGAGGACTCCCTCTGGTGGCAGGCGCAGGACGCGTTCAGCCGCCGGTGCCGCGTTCTTCCACGAGGGTGTCCCGGCCCTCCGCCAGCCCGGCCAGCAGTTCCTCCATGCGCTCCGCGATGTCGCCGCGGCCGCTGGCGCCCGCCCCGGCGCAGCGGAAGGCGCGCCGTACGGTCGCGTCCCGCCGTTCACCGCCTGGTGGGTGGTCGGCGGTGGCCTCGCGCGTCCTGCCGGACGAGCCGGTAGCGAGACCCCCGCGGAGAGGCCGCCCCGTGGGCTCGGAAGCAGGCGCGATGCCGACGGCGAGTCGCAGCACCACCGAGCGCACGACCTCGGCCTGCTCCGGCCGCAACTGGTCGATCAGGCGGTCATCTGCACGTCGGTCAACGACGCCCTCGTGCACGGCGTCCCCACCGGCTACCGGCTGCGCGACGGCGACCTGCTCAGCGTCGACTGCGGCGCCGAACTCGACGGCTGGACCGGTGACGCGGCCGTCAGCTTCACCGTCGGCACCCCGCGCCCGGAGGACCTGGACCTGATCGACGCCACCCGCCGGGCCCTGGAGGCCGGCATCGCCGCCGCCACCGCCGGCCGGCACACCGGGGACATCGGGCACGCCGTGGGCGCCGTGGCCGCCGCCGCCCGGTGCGGCATGCCCCGGGACTTCGGCGGCCACGGGATCGGCCGCCGCATGCACGAGGACCCGCACGTCCCCAACCGCGGACGCCCGGGGCGCGGCTACCCGCTGCGGCCCGGGCTGGCCCTGGCCATCGAGCCGATGCTGATGGCCGGCGGACGCGACGAATACCGGGTCGGCGCGGACGGCTGGACGCTGCTTACCGCCGACGGCAGCCGCGCGGCCCACATCGAGCACACCGTCGCCGTCACCGAGGACGGGCCGCGGGTGCTGACCCTGCCCTGACCGCCCGCCGCCCGGCCCGGCCCGCGCGTCGGCGGCGGGCGCGGGCCACCCGGTGTGGCCGCTCGCCCGGCGGGCCGCCGTACGGGCCGTACGCGCCGTACAGGCCGTACGCACCGGGCCGCCGTCCGCCCGCCGTCGCACCGGTGGTTGGCCGCTGCCGACATGGGGTACTCTCCACGGCCCGATTCGCGACCGCCGCGCCCCGTGTGGCACACTGTTCAGGTTGCTCGGTTGAGTGCCGATGCGGCGCGCCTCCCGTCGGGAGGACCGGAAGCGAGTCCCACGGTACTCGTCGCTCCTCATCAGGGGCGGAAGTACGGGAATCTTCCGGGAAGCGTCCGCGGGGTGCCGGCCAGGCACCCGGTGGGTGTTCTTCCCCCGAAACCCCCCTCCCGCAGGGATCCCGCATGGGCGGACGTGCCGCAGGCATCGCGACACGCCCGACCGCGTGGGTCGGAGAAGCGGGCCAGGGGACGGGGACGTCGCCGACCGGGTCCAGAGCGAGACGAGAGACAGGACTGCGAACCAGCCATGGCGGGACAGAAGATCCGCATCCGGCTCAAGGCCTACGACCACGAGGTCATCGACTCCTCGGCGAAGAAGATCGTCGAGACGGTGACCCGCACGGGTGCGTCGGTCGCGGGCCCGGTGCCGCTGCCCACGGAGAAGAACGTGTACTGCGTCATCAAGTCGCCGCACAAGTACAAGGACTCGCGCGAGCACTTCGAGATGCGCACGCACAAGCGCCTCATCGACATCCTTGACCCGACCCCGAAGACGGTCGACTCGCTCATGCGCCTCGACCTGCCCGCGGGCGTCGACATCGAGATCAAGCTCTGAGGTGACGCGCGAGATGGCCAAGCAGATCAAGGGCGTCCTGGGCGAGAAGCTCGGCATGACGCAGGTGTGGGACGAGAACAACCGCGTCGTCCCGGTCACCGTCGTCAAGGCCGGGCCGTGCGTCGTGACCCAGGTGCGCACCGCTGAGCGGGACGGCTACGACGCCGTCCAGATCGCCTTCGGCGAGATCGACCCGCGCAAGGTGAACAAGCCCCTCAAGGGCCACTTCGCCAAGGCCGACGTGACGCCGCGCCGCCACCTGGTGGAGCTGCGCACGGCCGACGCCGGCGAGTACACCCTGGGCCAGGAGATCACCGCCGCCGTGTTCGAGTCCGGCGTGAAGGTCGACGTGACCGGCAAGAGCAAGGGCAAGGGCACCGCGGGTGTCATGAAGCGCCACGGCTTCGGCGGCCTCGGCGCCGGCCACGGCACCCAGCGCAAGCACCGCTCGCCCGGCTCCATCGGCGGCTGCGCCACCCCCGGCCGCGTGTTCAAGGGCCTGCGCATGGCGGGCCGCATGGGCAACGAGCGGGTCACCACCCAGAACCTGACCGTCCACGCCGTTGACGCGGAGAAGGGCCTGCTCCTGATCAAGGGTGCGGTGCCCGGTCCGAACGGCGGCCTCGTCCTGGTCCGCACCGCGGCCAAGGGGGCCTGAGGTAAGCCATGACCACCATTGACATCCTTTCGCCCGCGGGCGAGACGGCCGGGTCCGTCGAGCTTCCCGCGGAGATCTTCGACGCCAAGGTCAGCATTCCGCTGATCCACCAGGTCGTCGTGGCCCAGCTGGCCGCGGCCCGCCAGGGCACGCACAAGACGAAGACCCGCGGCGAGGTCCGCGGCGGCGGCAAGAAGCCGTACCGCCAGAAGGGCACCGGCCGCGCCCGCCAGGGCTCGACCCGCGCCCCGCAGTTCGCGGGCGGCGGCGTCGTGCACGGCCCGGTGCCGCGGGACTACTCGCAGCGCACCCCGAAGAAGATGAAGGCCGCCGCCCTGCGCGGCGCCCTCACCGACCGGGCGCGGCACGAGCGCATCCACGTCGTCACCGGCGTGGTCGACGGCGACGTCTCCACGAAGGCCGCCAAGGGCCTGCTCGCGAAGATCAGCGAGCGCAAGAACGTGCTGCTGGTCGCCGAGCGCTCGGACACCGCCACCTGGCTGTCCACCCGCAACCTGCCCCAGGTGCACCTGCTGGAGCCGGGCCAGCTGAACACGTACGACGTGCTGGTCTCCGACGACGTGGTCTTCACCCAGGCCGCCTTCGAGACCTTCGTGAACGGCCCGAAGGCCGCCGAGGTCGAGACCGAGACCGAAGGGAGCGCGGCCTGATGAGCGAGGCCACCGAGCAGGCCACCGCGGCCGCCGTCACCAGCAAGACCTTCACCGACCCGCGCGACGTGCTGCTCAAGCCGGTGGTGTCGGAGAAGAGCTACGCGCTGCTGGACGAGAACAAGTACACGTTCATCGTGGACCCGCGCGCCAACAAGACCCAGATCAAGCAGGCCGTCGAGGCGGTCTTCTCGGTCAAGGTCACCGGGGTCAACACGCTGAACCGGCAGGGCAAGCGCAAGCGCACCCGCACCGGCTACGGCAAGCGCAAGGACACCAAGCGCGCCATCGTGACCCTCGCCGAGGGCGACCGTATCGACATCTTCGGCGGCCCGGTCTCCTAACGGAGAACGAGTCGTCCGGAATCGGACGAGGACTGAGAAATGGGTATCCGCAAGTACAAGCCGACGACTCCGGGCCGTCGTGGCGCCAGCGTCGCCGACTTCGTCGAACTCACGCGGTCCACGCCGGAGAAGTCGCTGGTCCGTCCGCTGCACAGCAAGGGCGGACGCAACAGCTCCGGCCGGGTGACCGTCCGCCATCAGGGCGGCGGCCACAAGCGGGCGTACCGGCTGATCGACTTCCGCCGGCACGACAAGGACGGCGTGCCGGCCAAGGTCGCGCACATCGAGTACGACCCGAACCGCACCGCGCGCATCGCGCTGCTGCACTACGTGGACGGCGAGAAGCGCTACATCATCGCCCCGGCCGGCCTGCGTCAGGGCGACCGGATCGAGAACGGCCCCGGCGCCGACATCAAGCCCGGCAACAACCTGCCGCTGCGCCACATCCCGGTCGGTACCACCATTCACGCCATCGAGCTGAAGCCGGGCGGCGGCGCGAAGTTCGCCCGCTCCGCCGGCGCCTCGGTGCAGCTGCTGGCCAAGGAGGGCACCCACGCCCACCTGCGCATGCCGTCCGGCGAGGTGCGCCTGGTGGACGTGCGCTGCCGCGCCACCGTCGGCGAGGTCGGCAACGCCGAGCAGTCGAACATCAACTGGGGCAAGGCCGGCCGCATGCGCTGGAAGGGCGTCCGCCCGACCGTGCGCGGTGTGGTCATGAACCCCGTCGACCACCCGCACGGCGGTGGTGAGGGCAAGACCTCCGGTGGCCGCCACCCGGTCTCGCCCTGGGGCAAGAAGGAAGGACGTACGCGCTCGCCGAAGAAGGCCAGCAACAAGTACATCGTCCGCCGCCGCAAGACGAACAAGAAGCGCTAGGAGCGGGTTTCACGATGCCGCGCAGTCTGAAGAAGGGGCCCTTCGTCGACGACCACCTGATCAAGAAGGTGGACGCCCAGAACGAAGCCGGCACCAAGAACGTCATCAGGACCTGGTCCCGCCGCTCGATGATCGTCCCGGCCATGCTCGGCCACACGATCGCGGTGCACGACGGCCGCAAGCACGTCCCGGTGTTCGTCACCGAGTCGATGGTCGGCCACAAGCTCGGCGAGTTCGCGCCGACCCGTACCTTCCGCGGCCACGAGAAGGACGACCGCAAGTCGCGCCGCCGCTGAGGCCGGCAGCGACGAGGACGACTCGATGAGTGACGATGACTGACACCGAAGGGACGACCATGGAAGCCAGGGCCCAGGCGCGGTACATCCGCGTCACGCCCATGAAGGCCCGCCGCGTGGTGGACCTCATCCGTGGCATGAACGCCACGGAGGCTCAGGCGGTCCTGCGCTTCGCTCCGCAGGCCGCGAGCGTGCCGGTGGGCAAGGTGCTCGACAGCGCCATCGCCAACGCGGCGCACAACTACGACCACACCGATGTCGGCAACCTGTACGTCTCCGAGGCGTACGTCGACGAGGGCCCGACCCTGAAGCGGTTCCGGCCGCGCGCCCAGGGCCGTGCCTACCGGATCCGCAAGCGGACCAGCCACATCACCGTGGTCGTCGCCAGCAAGGAAGGAACCCGGTAATGGGGCAGAAGGTAAACCCGCACGGGTTCCGGCTCGGCATCACCACGGACTTCAAGTCCCGTTGGTACGCGGACAAGCTGTACAAGGACTACGTCAAGGAGGACGTCGCCATCCGCCGGATGATGACGTCCGGCATGGAGCGCGCGGGCATCTCCAAGGTGGAGATCGAGCGCACGCGCGACCGGGTGCGGGTGGACATCCACACCGCCCGGCCGGGCATCGTGATCGGCCGCCGCGGCGCCGAGGCCGACCGCATCCGCGGCGACCTGGAGAAGCTCACCGGCAAGCAGGTCCAGCTGAACATCCTTGAGGTGAAGAACCCCGAGGTGGACGCGCAGCTGGTGGCGCAGGCCGTGGCCGAGCAGCTGTCCTCCCGCGTGTCCTTCCGCCGCGCCATGCGCAAGTCGATGCAGAGCGCGATGAAGGCCGGGGCCAAGGGCATCAAGATCCAGTGCGGCGGCCGCCTGGGCGGCGCCGAGATGTCCCGCTCGGAGTTCTACCGCGAGGGCCGGGTGCCGCTGCACACGCTCCGCGCGAACGTCGAGTACGGCTTCTTCGAGGCCAAGACCACCTTCGGCCGGATCGGCGTGAAGGTGTGGATCTACAAGGGCGACGTGAAGAACATCGCCGAGGTCCGCGCCGAGAACGCCGCGGCCCGCGCCGGCAGCCGCCCCTCGCGCGGCGGCGGCCCCGGCGGCGACCGCCCGCAGCGCCGCGGTGGCGAGCGCGGCGGCCGCGGCCGCAAGCCGCAGCAGCCGGCCGCGGGTGCCGAGGCCCCCAAGGCCGAGGCCGCCGCCGCTCCGGCCGCTGACAGCACCGGAACGGAGGGCTGAGACCCATGCTGATCCCCCGTCGGGTCAAGCACCGCAAGCAGCACCACCCCAAGCGGAGTGGCATGGCCAAGGGCGGCACGGAGCTGGCGTTCGGCGAGTTCGGCATCCAGGCCGTGACCCCGGCGTACGTCACCAACCGGCAGATCGAGGCCGCGCGTATCGCCATGACCCGCCACATCAAGCGCGGCGGCAAGGTCTGGATCAACATCTACCCGGACCGCCCGCTGACCAAGAAGCCCGCCGAGACCCGCATGGGCTCCGGCAAGGGCTCGCCCGAGTGGTGGGTGGCCAACGTCAAGCCGGGCCGGGTGATGTTCGAGCTGACGTACCCGAACGAGAAGACGGCTCGTGAGGCGCTGACCCGCGCCGCTCACAAGCTCCCGATGAAGTGCCGGATCGTGCGGCGCGAGGCAGGTGAGGCGTGATGGCGGCCGGTACCAAGGCGTCCGAACTGCGCGAGCTGAACAGTGAGGACCTCGTGGGCAAGCTCCGCGAGGCCAAGGAGGAGCTGTTCAACCTCCGCTTCCAGGCGGCGACCGGGCAGCTGGAGAACCACGGTCGGCTGAAGGCCGTCCGCAAGGACATCGCCCGGATCTACACCCTGATGCGCGAGCGGGAGCTGGGCATCGAGACGGTGGAGAGTGCCTGATGAGCAGCGAGACGAATGTGACTTCCGAGAACGAGCAGCGCGGCTTCCGCAAGACCCGTGAGGGTCTGGTGGTCAGCGACAAGATGGACAAGACCGTCGTCGTCGCCGTCGAGGACCGCGTCAAGCACGCCCTGTACGGCAAGGTCATCCGCCGTACGAACAAGCTCAAGGCGCACGACGAGCAGAACGCCGCGGGTGTCGGCGACCGGGTCCTGCTGATGGAGACCCGGCCGCTGTCCGCGACCAAGCGCTGGCGCGTCGTCGAGATCCTCGAAAAGGCCAAGTAATTCCTCGGGGCGGCCACGCCCCGAGGACCAGTTCCGCCAGGCTCGGCAGGGCGCCCGCTCCACGCGGGCCCTGCCGGGAACCGGCAGACGATCAGGAGATAGACGTGATCCAGCAGGAGTCGCGACTGCGCGTCGCCGACAACACCGGTGCGAAGGAGATCCTTTGCATCCGTGTGCTCGGCGGCTCCGGCCGACGCTACGCGGGCATCGGTGACGTCATCGTCGCCACCGTCAAGGACGCGATCCCCGGTGGCAACGTGAAGAAGGGCGACGTCGTCAAGGCGGTCATCGTGCGCACCGTCAAGGAGCGCCGCCGGCCGGACGGCTCGTACATCCGCTTCGACGAGAACGCGGCCGTCATCCTCAAGAACGACGGCGACCCCCGTGGCACCCGTATCTTCGGCCCCGTCGGCCGTGAGCTGCGCGAGAAGAAGTTCATGAAGATCATCTCCCTCGCGCCGGAGGTGCTGTAACCGATGAAGATCAAGAAGGGCGACCTGGTCCAGGTCATCACCGGCAAGGACAAGGGCAAGCAGGGCAAGGTCATCGCGGCCTTCCCCCGCGAGGACCGGGTCCTGGTCGAGGGTGTCAACCGGGTCAAGAAGCACACCAAGGCCGGCCAGACCGCGCGCGGCTCCAAGACCGGCGGCATCGTGACGACCGAGGCCCCGATCCACGTCAGCAACGTGATGCTCGTGGTGGAGAAGGACGGCCAGAAGGTCGCCACCCGCGTCGGGTACCGCTTCGACGAGGACGGCAACAAGATCCGCGTGGCCAAGCGGACCGGTGAGGACATCTGATGACGACGACCACCGCGCCGCGTCTGAAGACGCGCTACCGGGAAGAGATCCAGGGCAAGCTGCGTGAGCAGTTCGGCTACGCCAACGTCATGCAGATCCCCGGCCTGACCAAGATCGTGGTCAACATGGGCGTGGGCGATGCCGCCCGCGACTCCAAGCTGATGGACGGGGCCGTGCGCGACCTCGCCACGATCACCGGCCAGAAGCCGGCCGTCACCAAGGCCCGCAAGTCCATCGCGCAGTTCAAGCTGCGCGAGGGCCAGCCGATCGGCGCCCACGTCACCCTGCGCGGGGACCGCATGTGGGAGTTCCTCGACCGGCTGCTGTCGCTGGCGCTGCCGCGCATCCGCGACTTCCGCGGCCTGTCGCCGAAGCAGTTCGACGGCCGGGGCAACTACACCTTCGGTCTCACGGAGCAGGTCATGTTCCACGAGATCGACCAGGACAAGATCGACCGTGTCCGGGGCATGGACATCACCGTGGTCACCACGGCGAACTCCGACGACGAGGGCCGCGCCCTGCTTCGTCACCTCGGCTTCCCGTTCAAGGAGGCATGAGCCGTGGCGAAGAAGGCTCTGATCGCGAAGGCCGCCCGCAAGCCGAAGTTCGCCGTGCGCGCCTACACCCGCTGCCAGCGCTGCGGCCGGCCGCACTCCGTCTACCGTAAGTTCGGCCTGTGCCGCGTGTGCCTGCGGGAGATGGCGCACCGCGGCGAGCTGCCGGGCGTTACCAAGAGCTCCTGGTAATCACTACACCGCAGGTCCCCGGGCGCGCTGCCCGGGGAAACCACGGTGAGAGAGGCCGATGGCCATCATGACCATGACCGATCCGATCGCGGACATGCTCACGCGTCTGCGGAACGCGAACTCGGCGTACCACGACACCGTCGAGATGCCGCACAGCAAGATCAAGTCGCACATCGCGGAGATCCTCCAGCAGGAGGGCTACATCACCGGCTGGAAGACCGAAGAGGCCGAGGTCGGCAAGAGCCTGGTGCTGGAGCTGAAGTACGGCCCGAACCGCGAGCGCTCGATCGCCGGCATCAAGCGGATCTCCAAGCCGGGCCTGCGGGTCTACGCGAAGTCCACCAACCTGCCGCGGGTGCTCGGCGGCCTCGGCGTGGCGATCATCTCCACGTCGCACGGCCTGCTCACCGACAAGCAGGCGCAGAAGAAGGGCGTGGGCGGGGAAGTCCTCGCCTTCGTCTGGTAACCGGAAGCCAGGAAGGAGCAAAGCCATGTCGCGTATTGGACGGCTGCCCATCCCGGTTCCCGCCGGTGTGGACGTCACCATCGACGGCCGTACGGTCGCGGTGAAGGGCCCCAAGGGCACCCTCTCGCACACCGTCGCGGCGCCCATCGAGGTCGCCCGGGGCGAGGGAGACACCCTGCTGGTGTCCCGCCCGAACGACGAGCGGCAGAACAGGGCCCTGCACGGCCTGTCCCGCACGCTGGTCGCCAACATGATCACCGGCGTGACCCAGGGGTACGTCAAGAAGCTCGAAATCAGCGGGGTCGGCTACCGCGTCCAGGCCAAGGGCTCGAACCTGGAGTTCTCCCTGGGCTACAGCCACCCGATCCTCGTCGAGGCCCCCGAGGGCATCACCTTCAAGGTCGAGACGCCCACCCGGTTCCAGGTCGAGGGCATCGACAAGCAGAAGGTCGGCGAGGTCGCCGCGAAGATCCGCAAGCTGCGCAAGCCCGACCCGTACAAGGCCAAGGGCGTCAAGTACGAGGGCGAAGTCATCCGCCGCAAGGTCGGAAAGGCTGGTAAGTAAGCCATGGCATACGGTGTGAAGATCGCCAAGGGCAGCGCCCGGAAGGCCGCCGCCGTCAAGCGCCGTCACATCCGGGTCCGCAAGCGGGTCAACGGCACCCCCGAGCGTCCGCGCCTGGTGGTGACCCGGTCCAACCGGCACATGGTGGCGCAGGTCGTCGACGACGTCGCGGGCCACACGCTGGCGTCCGCGTCCACCCTGGACGCGTCCATCCGCGGCACCGACGGCGACAAGAGCGAGCTGGCCAAGAAGGTCGGCGCGCTGGTCGCCGAGCGGGCCAAGGCCGCGGGCATCGAGGCCGTCGTGTTCGACCGCGGCGGCAACAAGTACGCCGGGCGCATCGCCGCCCTGGCCGACGCCGCCCGCGAGGCCGGGCTCAGGTTCTGAGCAGGTCCCGGACGCCGGCCCCCGTGCGCGGGGGCCTGAGGAGAGAAAGGTAATTCCCATGGCTGGACCCCAGCGCCGCGGTGGCGGCGCCGGTGGCGGCGAGCGGCGGGACCGGAAGGACCGGCGGGACGGTGGCGCGGCCGCCGAGAAGACCGCCTACGTCGAGCGGGTCGTCGCGATCAACCGCGTCGCCAAGGTTGTCAAGGGCGGTCGCCGCTTCAGCTTCACCGCGCTGGTCGTGGTGGGCGACGGCGACGGCACCGTGGGTGTCGGATACGGCAAGGCCAAGGAGGTGCCGGCCGCCATCGCCAAGGGTGTGGAGGAGGCCAAGAAGCACTTCTTCAAGGTCCCGCGGATCGCCGGCACCATCCCGCACCCGATCCAGGGCGAGGAGGCGGCGGGCGTCGTGCTGCTCAAGCCGGCCTCCCCGGGTACCGGTGTGATCGCCGGCGGCCCGGTGCGCGCCGTGCTGGAGTGCGCGGGCATCCACGACGTGCTGAGCAAGTCGCTCGGCTCGTCCAACCCGATCAACATCGTGCACGCCACGGTGGCCGCGCTGCGCGGCCTCCAGCGTCCCGAGGAGATCGCCGCCCGCCGCGGGCTGCCGCTGGAGGACGTCGCCCCGGCGGCCCTGCTGCGCGCACGTGCCGGAGTGGGGGTGTGACGTGGCTCGCCTGAAGATCACGCAGACCAAGTCCTACATCGGCAGCAAGCAGAACCACCGCGACACCCTGCGTTCGCTCGGCCTGCGCCGGCTGAACGACGTGGTGATCAAGGAGGACCGCCCCGAGTTCCGTGGCATGGTGCACACCGTGCGGCACCTCGTGACGGTCGAGGAGGTCGACTGACATGAGCGAGTCCTCGTCGGGCAAGCCCCTGAAGATCCACAACCTGCGGCCCGCCCCGGGCGCCAAGACCGCCAAGACCCGCGTCGGCCGCGGTGAGGCGTCCAAGGGCAAGACCGCGGGCCGCGGCACCAAGGGCACCAAGGCCCGCTACCAGGTGCCGGAGCGCTTCGAGGGCGGGCAGATGCCGCTGCACATGCGGCTGCCCAAGCTCAAGGGCTTCCGCAACCCGTTCCGCACCGAGTACCAGGTCGTCAACCTCGACAAGCTGGCCGACCTCTACCCCGAGGGCGGCGAGGTCACGGTGTCCGACCTGGTGGCCAAGGGCGCGGTCCGCAAGAACCAGCCCGTCAAGGTGCTGGGCGCGGGCGAGATCTCCGTGGCGCTCCAGGTGACGGTCGACGCCGTCTCCGGCTCCGCCCGGGAGAAGATCTCGGCAGCCGGCGGCTCCGTCACCGAGCGTGTCTGATACCGCCGTGATCGACCGGCCGGGGGCGTCCCTGCGGGGCGTCCCCGGCCGGTCGTTCCCCCGGACGGGCGTTCGACCGGTTTCGCAAGGCCGGTCGTTCCCCGGGCGGGTACGCGCCGGTAAGGTGGCGTGCGCTGTCACTTTCGGGCGGGGCACCGTCACGCACGTCGTGACCGCCCGGTAGATTACGTCAGATTAGTCTTCGCCGATTTACCCGACCGTCACCTCTCGCGGCCACGCGGGGGGCGCAGGAGGCACCGTGCTCACCGCGTTCGCCCGAGCGTTCAAGACGCCCGACCTGCGCAAGAAGCTGCTGTTCACCCTGGGCATCATCGTGCTGTTCCGGGCCGGTGCGTTCGTCCCGGTGCCGGGTGTGGACTACAACAACGTCCAGACCTGCATGGACCAGGCGAACGCCACCCAGGGCCTGTTCGGTCTGGTGAACATGTTCAGCGGTGGCGCGCTGCTCCAGATCACCATCTTCGCGCTCGGGATCATGCCGTACATCACGGCGAGCATCATCCTGCAGCTGCTGACCGTCGTGATCCCGCGCCTGGAGGCCCTGAAGAAGGAGGGCCAGACCGGGCAGGCGAAGATCACGCAGTACACCCGCTACCTGACCGTGGCCCTGGCCGTCCTGCAGGGCACCGGCCTGGTGGCCACCGCCCGCAGCGGCACCCTGTTCCGCCAGTGCACCGTCGGCAACGAGATCGTCCCGGACCAGTCGATCTTCAAGACGGCCGTGATGGTGATCACCATGACGGCGGGCACCGCGCTGATCATGTGGCTGGGCGAGCTGGTCACCGACCGCGGCATCGGCAACGGCATGTCGATCCTCATGTTCACGTCCATCGTGGCGGGCTTCCCCGGCTACCTGTGGCAGATCAAGCAGTCGGGCAAGCTCATGGGCGGCTGGCTGGAGTTCGGCCTCGTCATCCTGTGCGGACTGGCGATGGTCGGGCTGGTCGTCTTCGTCGAGCAGGCGCAGCGGCGCATCCCCGTGCAGTACGCCAAGCGCATGATCGGCCGCCGCAGCTACGGCGGCACGTCGACGTACATCCCGATGAAGGTGAACCAGGCGGGTGTGATCCCGGTCATCTTCGCCTCGTCACTGCTGTACATCCCCGCGCTGATCGCGCAGTTCAGCAACAGCCAGGCGGACTGGGCCGTGTGGATCGAGAACAACTTCGTCCGCGGTGACCACCCGGTTTACATCACGACGTACTTCCTGCTGATCGTCTTCTTCGCGTTCTTCTACGTCGCCATCTCCTTCAACCCCGAAGAAGTTGCCGACAACATGAAGAAGTATGGTGGGTTCATCCCGGGTATCCGGGCAGGACGCCCCACGGCGGAGTACCTGAGCTACGTACTGAACCGCATTACGTGGCCCGGATCCCTGTACCTGGGGCTGATCGCCCTCGTACCTACGGTGGCGCTGGTGACACTCAACGCCAACCAGAACTTCCCGTTCGGCGGGACCAGCATCCTGATCATCGTGGGTGTTGGCCTGGAGACCGTGAAACAGATCGAGAGCCAGCTTCAGCAGCGACACTACGAAGGGTTCCTCCGCTGATGCGAATCGTCCTCGTCGGGCCTCCCGGGGCTGGCAAGGGTACGCAGGCCGCGTTCCTCGCCAAGAATCTGTCGATCCCGCACATCTCCACCGGCGACCTCTTCCGCGCCAACATCAGCCAGGGCACGCCGCTCGGGCGCCAGGCGCAGGAGTTCATGCGCGCCGGCCAGCTCGTGCCGGACGAGGTCACGATCGGCATGGCCATCGACCGCATGAGCCAGCCGGACGCGGCCAAGGGCTTCCTGCTGGACGGCTTCCCGCGCAACCTGGCCCAGGCCAAGGCGCTGGACGAGTACCTGCACGGCGCCGACCTGCGGCTGAACGCGGTCCTGGACCTGGAGGCCCCCGAGGCCGAGGTCGTCCGGCGGATCGCCGGGCGCCGCATCTGCCGCAACGACAGCAGCCACGTCTTCCACGTCACCGGCCGCCCGCCGAAGACGGCCGGCGTGTGCGACGAGTGCGGCGGCGAGCTGTACCAGCGCGAGGACGACAGTGAGGAAACGGTCCGCAAGCGCCTTGAGGTGTACCACAGCGAGACCGAGCCGATCACCGACTTCTACAAGGCCCAGGACCTGGTCGTGACGATCCCGGCGCTGGGCAAGGTCGGCGAGGTCACCCAGCGGGCGATGGACGCCCTGGCCGACAGGTCGGGCTGACGCCGACGGGCCGGGCCGGACGGGCGCGGCGGGCCTGCGGGGCCGGGGGAGCGCGCTCCTTCGGCCCGGCGGTTTCAGGCACAGGGGCGGGAAGGGCCGGAGCATGGTGGAGATCAAGAACCCAAGCCAGATCGCGAAGATGCGGGAGGCGGGTCTCGTCGTCGCGCGCGTCCACGAGGCGTGCCGCGCCGCGGCGGTCCCCGGCGCCACCACCAAGGACCTGGACGACGTCGCCCGGAAGGTGCTCGCCGACCACGGCGCCACCTCCAACTTCCTCGGCTACGGCGGCTTCCCCGCCGTGATCTGCACCTCGGTGAACGACGTGGTGGTGCACGGCATCCCCGACCGGGAGACCGTGCTGAAGGACGGCGACGTCATCTCCGTCGACGCGGGCGCGGTCGTCGACGGCTGGCACGGCGACGCCGCCATCACCGTCTTCGTGGGCTCCGGCCACGCGCCGGAGCTGCACGAGCTGAGCCGGGTCACCGAGGAGTCCATGTGGGCCGGCATCGCCGCGGTCCGCAAGGGCAACCGGCTGGTGGACATCTCCCGGGCCATCGAGGGCAGCATCCGCCGCCAGCCGCGCCCGGCCACCGGCCGGTACGGGATCATCGAGGACTACGGCGGGCACGGCATCGGCAGCCAGATGCACATGGACCCGCACCTGCTGAACTACGTCTCCCGCGCGCGCGGCAAGGGCCCCCGGCTGGTGCCCGGCTTCTGCATCGCGATCGAGCCCATGGTGAGCCTCGGCACGCCGAAGACCCACGTGCTCGCCGACCAGTGGACGGTCAAGACCGACGACGGGTCCTGGTCCAGCCACTGGGAGCACTCGGTGGCGCTCACCGAGGACGGCCCGCTGGTGCTCACGGCCTTCGACGGCGGCCGGGCCAGGCTCGCCGAGCTGGGCGTGACCGCCGCGCCCGACCCGCTGGCGTAACGCTCCCCCCGCCGGCCGGCCGGTGCCCGGGCGCGGGGGTGGTACGGCCGGGATCCGGCGTGTCGCTCCTTGACGTGGAGCCCGGCGGGCCCGTCGGCGCATAATGATCTCCGATGGTGGGCAGACTGCCCGGTTTCGTGTTTCCCGCTGCCGTGACGTAGACTGACACGTCGGCTCTTCGGCATGCCCTGCGGCATGACGCGGACCGATCAAGGTAGCCGATCCCGAAAGCAGGACATGGCCAAGAAGCAAGGCGCCATCGAAATCGAGGGCACCGTGATCGAATCTCTGCCGAACGCGATGTTCAAGGTGGAGCTTCAGAACGGTCACAAGGTCCTCGCGCACATCAGCGGCAAGATGCGCATGCACTACATCCGCATCCTGCCCGATGACCGGGTCGTGGTGGAGCTGTCCCCGTACGACCTGACGCGCGGACGGATCGTCTACCGCTACAAGTAACACCACGCGACACTCACGCGGGAGCCGCCGCGGCCGCCCGAGACGGCCGTACGCGCCTCCCGCGCACAGATCTCACGACCCGGAGTACCGACATCCCATGAAGGTCAAGCCGAGCGTCAAGAAGATCTGCGACAAGTGCAAGGTGATCCGCCGCCACGGCCGGGTCATGGTCATCTGCGACAACCTGCGCCACAAGCAGCGCCAGGGCTGACCCGCCAGACGTACCGCCGACACGCCTTGTCGCGACTCTTCGCGCGACGCCACAGCAGCCACACCCCGCGGGCGCGCCCGCGGGTTCGACACTGACGCAGTCACCCGTCGCCCGCCCGCCCGGCGGGGACGACACCCCCGGTCGGAGGCCGGGGACCCGGCCCGGCGCCACGCCGGAGCGGGAGCGGTGCTGCGTACGACCTCCGACAACCACCTGGAGCCACATTCATGGCACGCCTCGCAGGCGTCGACCTTCCGCGCGAGAAGCGCGTCGAGGTCGCTCTCACGTACGTCTTCGGCATCGGCCGCACCCTCGCGCAGCAGACGCTGGCCAGCACCGGGGTCAACCCGGACACCCGCGTCCGCGACCTGACCGAGGACGACCTGGTCAAGCTCCGCGAGTACGTCGACAACAACATCAAGACCGAGGGTGACCTCCGGCGCGAGATCCAGGCCGACATCCGCCGCAAGGTCGAGATCGGCTGCTACCAGGGCCTGCGCCACCGCCGCGGCCTGCCGGTCCGCGGCCAGCGCACCTCCACCAACGCCCGCACCCGCAAGGGTCCGCGCCGCGCCATCGCGGGCAAGAAGAAGCCGGGCAAGAAGTAGTCCGCACCGGACACCGACGGGGTCCGCGTTGCAGGACCGACCACCTCCACGGGAGTAATACCGAATGCCTCCGAAGAGCCGTACGGCCGGCGCCAAGAAGGTGCGCCGCAAGGAGAAGAAGAACGTCGCTCACGGGCACGCCCACATCAAGAGCACGTTCAACAACACGATCGTCTCGATCACCGACCCCACGGGCAACGTGATCTCCTGGGCCTCGGCCGGCCACGTCGGCTTCAAGGGCTCGCGCAAGTCCACGCCGTTCGCCGCGCAGATGGCCGCGGAGTCCGCCGCCCGCCGCGCGCAGGAGCACGGCATGCGCAAGGTCGACGTCTTCGTCAAGGGCCCGGGCTCCGGCCGGGAGACCGCGATCCGCTCGCTCCAGGCCACCGGCCTGGAGGTGGGCTCGATCCAGGACGTCACCCCCACCCCGCACAACGGCTGCCGTCCGCCCAAGCGCCGGCGCGTCTGACACGCCTGCGCGTGGTACGGGCGGGCGCGGTCCGCGCAACCGCCCGTACCACCCGTAGGATGGAAGGGTTCGGCATCAAATAGCGGGTGCCGAAGACTGGAGGAACATCCCCATGCTGATCGCTCAGCGCCCCTCGCTGACCGAGGAAGTCGTCGACGAGTTCCGCTCGCGGTTCGTGATCGAGCCCCTGGAGCCCGGCTTCGGCTACACCCTCGGCAACTCCCTGCGGCGTACGCTGCTGTCCTCGATCCCCGGTGCCGCCGTCACCAGCATCCGGATCGACGGCGTCCTGCACGAGTTCACCACCGTGCCGGGCGTCAAGGAGGACGTCACCGACCTCATTCTCAACATCAAGCAGCTCGTCGTCTCCTCCGAGCACGACGAGCCGGTCGTGATGTACCTGCGCAAGCAGGGCCCCGGCCTGGTCACCGCGGCCGACATCGCGCCGCCGGCCGGCGTCGAGGTGCACAACCCGGACCTGATCCTGGCCACCCTGAACGGCAAGGGCAAGCTGGAGATGGAGCTGACCGTCGAGCGCGGCCGCGGCTACGTCTCCGCCGTGCAGAACAAGCAGGTCGGCCAGGAGATCGGCCGTATCCCGGTCGACTCCATCTACTCGCCCGTCCTGAAGGTCACCTACAAGGTCGAGGCGACCCGTGTCGAGCAGCGCACCGACTTCGACAAGCTGATCGTCGATGTCGAGACCAAGCAGGCCATGCGGCCGCGCGACGCCATGGCCTCGGCCGGCAAGACCCTGGTCGAGCTGTTCGGCCTGGCCCGCGAGCTGAACGTCGACGCCGAGGGCATCGACATGGGCCCGTCCCCGACGGACGCCGCGCTCGCCGCCGACCTGGCGCTGCCGATCGAGGAGCTGGAGCTGACGGTCCGCTCCTACAACTGCCTCAAGCGCGAGGGCATCCACTCGGTGGGCGAGCTGGTGGCCCGCTCCGAGGCGGACCTGCTGGACATCCGCAACTTCGGCGCCAAGTCCATCGACGAGGTCAAGGCGAAGCTGGCCGGCATGGGCCTGGCCCTGAAGGACAGCCCGCCCGGATTCGACCCGACCGCCGCCGCGGACGCCTTCGGCACCGACGACGACGCGGACGCCGGGTTCGTGGAGACCGAGCAGTACTGACCGGTACGAGCCGGGACCGGCCTGCCGCGGGCTGACCGCGGGCGGCCGGTCCCGGTCCCGTATCACCACCGCGCGCGCACTCGCCCGCGCGGCCCCTGACACCGGTACCTGACACGGCCGGTGCAGACACCGAGGAGACACACCCCATGCCGAAGCCCACCAAGGGCGCCCGTCTGGGCGGCAGCGCCGCGCACGAGCGGCTGCTCCTGGCGAACCTCGCCACGGCGCTGTTCGAGCACGGCCGGATCACCACCACCGAGGCGAAGGCCCGCCGCCTGCGCCCGGTCGCGGAGCGCCTGGTCACCAAGGCCAAGAAGGGCGACCTGCACAACCGCCGCCTGGTGCTGCGCACCATCCGCGACAAGAGCGTCGTGCACACCCTCTTCACGGAGATCGCGCCGCGCTACGAGAACCGGCCGGGCGGCTACACCCGTATCACCAAGATCGGGAACCGCCGGGGCGACAACGCGCCGATGGCCGTCATCGAGCTGGTCGAGGCGCTGACCCAGAAGCAGGAGACGCTCGCCGAGGCCGAGGCCGCCGCCAAGCGGTCCGCGAAGGACGCCGCGGGCGACCAGGCCGCCGCGAGCCTGACGAAGGACGAGGCGCCCGCCGCCGAGTCCGCCGAGGACACGCAGGCCGAGGCCGCGGCCGAGCAGCCCGCGGACGGGGAGTCCAAGGACGCCTGACCGACGGCAGCCCTCAGGACGGGCCCGCCCCAGCGCCTCTGGGACGGGCCCGTTCGGCATGGGAGGCGGGCGGCGAGCGCGGGACGGCATGCACCGGATAGCCGACAGGATCAGGGAGGGGCTGGCGTGAGCGACGGGGCCGCGTCCGGTTTCGTACGGGTCAGGCTGGACCTCGCCTACGACGGCCGGGACTTCGCCGGCTGGGCCCGGCAGCCCGGGCGGCGCACGGTCCAGGGCGAGCTCCAGGAGGCGCTGCGCACCGTGCTGCGCGTGTCCGAGGCGCCCGAGCTGACCGTCGCGGGCCGTACGGACGCGGGCGTGCACGCGCGCGGCCAGGTGGCGCACGTCGACCTGCCGGAGGACCTGTGGGCCCGGTACCGCGAGCGGCTGCCGCGGCGGCTGGCCGGGCGGCTGCCGCACGACGTACGGGTGTGGCGGCTCACCGAGGCGCCGCCCGGCTTCAACGCCCGCTTCTCGGCCGTCTGGCGCCGCTACGCCTACCGGGTCGCCGACCACCCCGGCGGCGTCGACCCGCTGCTGCGCGGGCACGTGCTGTGGCACGACTGGCCGCTGGACGTGGCCGCCATGAACGAGGCGTCGCGGCTGCTGCTGGGCGAGCACGACTTCGGCGCGTACTGCCGGCGGCGCGAGGGCGCGACCACCATCCGCCGCCTGGAGGAGCTGAGCTGGCGGCGGGTGCCCGACGGCGAGATGGGCGCCGGGGTGGTCACGGCCACGGTCCGGGCCGACGCCTTCTGCCACAACATGGTCCGCGCGCTGGTCGGCGCGCTGCTGTTCGTCGGCGACGGGCACCGCCCGGTGGAGTGGCCGGCCGCGGTGCTCGCGGCGGGCGTACGGGACTCGGCGGTGCACGTGGCGCGGCCGCACGGGCTGACCCTGGAGGAGGTCGGCTACCCGCCCGACCACCTGCTGGCGGAGCGCAACCGGGAGGCGCGCACCCTGCGCACGCTCGCGCCCCGGCCCTGCGGGCGGGTGGCGGGCTGCGGCTGAGGGGCCCGGCCGCGGGGCGCGGCTGACGGGTGAGGGGCGCGGCGCGCGGTGACCCGGGCGGGGGAGCGGGCAGGGCCATCGGGGCGACATTCGGTTGTGGCGATATGTCGATAATCGTCTCGGTGTCCCGGGAATGCTTGCATGGCACATGTTCGACGATCCGCCCCGCCGCCGGAAGGTCCGTCCCCGCCATGCGCCCTGCACCCGCCCGCCGCCCCCGCCCCGCCCCGTCCGCCGCCCAGCCCGAGGGTCCGGACCGCCCTCCGTCACGCCGGCGCCGCCGCCGGTCCGTACGGCTGCGCGCGGCCACGGCCGCGCCCCTGTCCGGGGCGCTGGCCTGCCTCCTGGCCGCGGCCGCGCCCACGGCCCCCGCCCAGGCGGCGGGACACGCGCGCGCCACGGGGGCGGACGGCGGGTCCCAGGCGCTGCGGGCGGCGGCGGGGCGGAAGTTCCCCATGCGCATCACCGCCTACGTGGCCAACACCGCCTCGGGCACGACCTCCGTCAGCAACACCCGCCCCGAGCGCATGACCGGCGCCGTGCCGGTGGGCGCGGCCCCGACCGGCGTGGGCGCGGCCCAGGACGGCAACGCCGTGTACGTGGCCAACAGCGGCTCCAACACGGTGTCCATCCTGGACCCCGTCACCCGGGCCGTCGTGGCGAACGTCGGCGTCGGCAGCCTGCCGTTCGCGGCCGTGCCCAGCTACGACGGCCGCCGGGTGCTGGCGGCGAACTTCGGGTCGGACACCGTCTCGGTCATCGACCCGGGCAAGCGCAAGGTGGTCGGCACCGTGCCCGTCGGCCCGCTGCCGCACAGCATCGCCACCGTCCCGAGCGGCCGGGCGTACGTCACCAACAACGGCGGCAACACGGTCAGCGTCGTCGACCCCGGCACCGGCCGGGTGACGGGCACCATCCCCGTCGGCGACTTCCCCAGCGGCATCACGGCCTCCCGCCGGGGCGGCCGGATCTACGTGGCCAACACCGGCTCGGGCACCGTCTCGGTCATCAGCGCCGCCGCCGGCCGGGTGACGAGGACCATCCCGGCCGGCCAGGCGCCGCTGGGAGTGGCCCTCAGCCCCGACGGCACCCGGATGTACGTCGCCGACTCCGGCACCAACAGCCTGCTGGTCATCGACCCGGTCACCCGGGCCCTGCTGTCCACCATCACGGTCGGCATCAACCCGCAGGGCGTCGCCGTCACGCCGGACGGCCGCCGGGTGTGGGTCACCAACGAGGGCTCCGACACCGTCTCCGTCATCGACCCGGGCAAGGGCAAGGTGCACACGACGCTGCCCACCGGGCGCGAACCCGAGGGCATCGCGATCACCCCGCGCTGACCGCCCGCCCGCCGGCCGGAGGCCCCCCGCCGAGGCGGCCGGGTCAGCCCGCCGAGGCGGCCGCCGACGCCTGGGCCTCGCCGCGCGCCAGCAACTGCCGGAAGGCGTAGTCGGCCAGGTCCCGGCCGGCCTGGAGCGCCGCGGTGTCGGAGGTGGTCACGGCCTTGCCCGAGGTGTACCCGGAGACGGTGAAGTACGCGTAGCGGCCGATCGCGTTCGCCGAGGTGCGGCAGGCCGTCCGCCGGCAGAAGGCCGGCACGCCGCGGCCCGCGAGCGAGGCGATGTTCGGCGTGGCGCGCGCCTTGGCCCGCTCGGCCGCCGCGCGCGTGTCGAAGACCGCGATGCCGACGGTGACCGCCACGCCGTCGCGCTCGTACGTGGCGCGGAACACCTGGCGGCACCCGGCGCCGGTCAGCACCGCGCCGAGGCGGCCCTGCGCCGCGGCCGCGCAGCTCCTGGTGGAGCTGGTCGCCGCCTTCGCGTACGTACGGCCCTCCGCGGCCGCCCCCCGGCCCGGGAACAGGCCCTCGGCCCGCAGCGGCGCGGTGTCCCGCCTCGCGTCGGAGATGACGTCCAGCGGCCGCACCGGCGCGGGCGGGGCCACGTCGGAGAAGGTGGGCTCCGGGGCCGCCGCGCTCTGCGACGGCAGGTCCTGGGGCGTGGGCAGGTGGCTCGCGGACCGGCCCGAGCCGCCGCCCTTGCCGTCGCTGCTGATCACGGCCGTGGCCACGATGGCCGCCACGGCCCCGGTCGCGAGCACCCCGCCGCCGACGGTCAGCAGCAGCCTGCGACGGCGCCTGCGCCGCTCGGCGTCCTCGGCGAGCGCGGCCCAGTCCGGCGTGGACGGCGGCCGGCCCCCGGGCCCGTAGGCCCCCCCTTGCCCAAAGCTCATGGCGCGCATCTTAGACCGGCGGGCACGCGCGGGCGGCGGTCGGTCACGGGCTGTCGACCGCCGTCCTGGTGGCCCGACCACCGACTCACGTGAGTCGGTGGTCGGGCGGGGAGCCCGGGGGCCGCGATCCGTCCGGGTGGGCCCGCCGCCGGGCGCAGGGCGGCGTTTTGACCCGTACGGGGGGCGCCCGGTATTCTGCGAGTTCGTTATGCGTACTGGCTTGCTCGTTCTCACGTGAGAGGCCGATACGCCGGACCACCGGGCCGATGACCAGCGGCCGGCACTCGGTTTGCGTCGCCGACGTGCCGCCAGGGCTGTCGTGATCGTCCGGGTGGCCGTGTCAGGACCCGTTCCTCCCTGCCCCGACGGGCCGGGGGAGACTTCCATCACTGAAGAGCGAAGGCTACGACCGTGCGTACGTACAGCCCCAAGCCCGGCGATGTCCAGCGCCAGTGGCACGTCATCGACGCCACCGACATCGTCCTGGGCCGCCTGGCCTCCCAGGCCGCGACGCTCCTTCGGGGCAAGCACAAGCCGGTGTACGCGCCGCATGTCGACACCGGTGACTTCGTCGTCATCGTGAACGCCGACAAGGTGCACCTCTCCGGCAACAAGCGGACCCAGAAGCTCGCCTACCGGCACTCCGGCTACCCGGGCGGTCTGCGGTCCGTGCGGTACGAGGACCTGCTGGCGAAGAACCCGGCCAAGGCCGTGGAGAAGGCGGTCAAGGGCATGCTGCCCAAGAACACGCTGGGCCGTCAGATGCTCAGCAAGCTGAAGGTGTACGCGGGCGACCAGCACCCGCACGGCGCCCAGCAGCCGGTCCCGTACCAGATCACCCAGGTCGCGCAGTAGTCCCGGCCACAGCCTGAGACGAGAGATTCCGAGGAGAACCGTGGCCGAGACCACCGCCGAGACCCCGCTCGACGTCGAGCAGTACACCACCGAGAGTGTCGAGACCGTCGAGTCGGAGTACACCTCCGAGTCGCTGGCCTCCCGCTTCGGCGAGCCGCAGCCCGCCGCCGGCACCGGCCGCCGCAAGGAGGCCGTCGCTCGCGTGCGGATCCTTCCCGGCTCCGGCCAGTGGAAGATCAACGGTCGCACCCTTGAGGAGTACTTCCCCAACAAGGTGCACCAGCAGGAAGTCAACGAGCCCTTCAAGGTGCTGGAGCTCGAAGGCCGCTACGACGTCGTCGCCCGTATCGGCGGCGGCGGCGTGTCCGGGCAGGCGGGCGCGCTGCGCCTGGGCATCGCCCGCGCGCTGAACGAGGCGGACGTGGACAACAACCGCGGCCCCCTGAAGAAGGCCGGCTTCCTGACCCGCGACGACCGCGCGACCGAGCGCAAGAAGGCCGGTCTGAAGAAGGCCCGCAAGGCGCCGCAGTACAGCAAGCGCTAGGCGCCGGCCCGTCCGGACGAGCCGATGGGCCCGGCAGGCGCGTGCCCGGCACGCGCCGGTGCGACGCGCGCCGGTCCCGTCGGCCGGGGCGGGGCCCTGCCCGCCCTCCGACCGCCACCCTGCCTTCTTTTTACGCCCCGACGGCACAAAATGTGCCGCCGGGGCGTTCGGCTATCGGCGCCACGGGCTATATGTGAACGTCAGCCCCCCTCTTCATGGCTCGTGATCTCGGAGGACACCAGTGGGACGACTCTTCGGTACGGACGGTGTGCGCGGCGTCGCCAACGCCGACCTGACGGCTGAGATGGTGCTCGGCCTGTCGGTCGCGGCGGCGCACGTGCTCGCCGAAGCGGGCACGTTCGCCGACCACCGGCCGGTGGCGGTGGTCGGGCGGGACCCGCGGGCGTCCGGGGAGTTCCTGGAGGCGGCGGCCGTGGCCGGGCTGGCCAGCGCCGGGGTGGACGTGCTGCGCGCGGGCGTGCTGCCCACGCCCGCCATCGCCTTCCTGACCGCCGCGCTCGACGCGGACCTGGGCGTGATGCTGTCCGCCAGCCACAACCCGATGCGGGACAACGGCATCAAGTTCTTCGCGCGCGGCGGGCACAAGCTCGCCGACGAGCTGGAGGACCGCATCGAGACCACCTACCGCGCGCACGCCTCCGGCGAGCCCTGGGACCGGCCCACCGGCGCGGGCGTCGGCCGGGTGCGCGACTACGAGGAGGGCTTCGACGACTACGTCGAGCACCTGGTCGGCGTCCTCCCGGCCCGGCTGGACGGCCTGAAGGTCGTCGTCGACGGCGCGCACGGCGCGGCCTGGCGGGTGTCCCCGGAGGCGTTCACCCGGGCGGGCGCCGACGTGATCGCCATCGGCGCGTCCCCGGACGGCCTCAACATCAACGACGGCTGCGGCTCCACCCACCTGGAGCGGCTGCGCAAGGCCGTGGTCGAGTCCGGCGCCGACCTCGGCGTGGCCCACGACGGCGACGCCGACCGCTGCCTGGCGGTCGACGCGGCGGGCAACGACATCGACGGCGACCAGATCCTGGCCGTCCTGGCCCTGGCCCTGCGCGAGGCCGGCGAGCTGCGCGCCGACACCGTGGTCACCACCGTGATGTCCAACCTCGGCTTCGCGCTGGCCATGGAGCGCGAGGGCGTGCAGCTGGTACGTACGGCGGTCGGCGACCGGTACGTACTGGAGGAGATGAAGGAGAAGGGCTACGCGCTCGGCGGCGAGCAGTCCGGCCACGTCATCGTCCTGGACCACGCCACCACCGGCGACGGCACCCTCACCGGCCTGCTGCTGGCCGCCCGGGTGGCCGCCACCGGCCGCCCGCTGTCGGAGCTGGCCGGCGTGGTGCGGCGGCTGCCGCAGGTGCTGATCAACGTGCCGGACGTGGACCGGTCCCGGGTGGCCTCCTCGCCCGAGGTGCGGGAGGCGGTCGCCGAGGCCGAGCGCGAGCTGGGCTCGACCGGCCGTGTGCTGCTGCGGCCGTCGGGGACGGAGCCGCTGGTGCGGGTGATGGTCGAGGCGGCCGACTCCGACCAGGCGCGCGCGGTGGCGGGGAGGCTGGCGGACGTGGTGAAGTCGGCGCTGGGGTAGGCCCCGCGTGACGGGGCGGTCCGGGCCCGCCGGGGTCCGGGCCGTCGTTCCGCGGGTTTCGGCAAGTTTCGGCGGGCTTCGGCGGGCTTCCGCGAGCGACGGTGCGATGGTACGGCGGCGGAGCGGGTCAGGCGGCGGCCTCGATGACCGACAGCACCGCCGGGGTGGGGGTGACGCGGAGCGTCCGCAGCCCCGCCACGGCCAGCAGGTCCCGGTACTCCGCCTCGGTGCGCTCCCTGCCCTCGTACACGGTGAGCATCAGCAGGTCCGACAGGGCGACGGCGGGCGGCATCCCGCCCTCCTCGCGCGGGGCCACCGCGTCGACGACCAGCAGCCGGGACTGCGGTGTCATGGCCTCCCGGCACGTGTGCAGAATCCGCAGGATGTCCGGCTCGCTCTTGTCGTGCAGGATCCGCTTCAGCACGTAGACGTCCGCGCCGGGCGGCACGGCGGCGTAGAAGTCGCCGACCCGCGTCTGCCACCGGCCCGCGATCCCGGGGTCCTCGCCGAGCCGGTGCCGGCGCAGCACCCGCTCCCGCTCCAGCAGCACCCCGGTGAGCCCGGGGTGCTGGGCCAGGACGGTCTTCAGGAAGCCGCCGCGCCCGCCCGCGACGTCGACCACCGTCCCCGTGTCCGGGAGGTCGCAGCAGGCGGCGACGAGGTCCTGCTCGGTCGTGGACACCTGGTCCATGGCGTCCGCGAACAGCTGCCCCGGGGGGTCGTCGGTGTCGACGTAGTCGAGGATCGGAGCGCCGAAGGCGTCGGGGAAGACCGTGGCGCCCTGCCGGACGGTGTCCACGAGGTGCCCCGCGGGCCGCCAGTACATCTTGTCGGTGAACAGCTCGACGGCGGCGGCGACGGAGTACGGGACGTCGGTGCGCAGCGGCTGGGCGGCGGGCGTGAGGTGGAAGACCTCGCGCGCGTCCACCCGGAAGACGCCGCGCATCGCCAGGAAGCGCAGGACCCGGTGCAGGGACAGGGCGTCGGTCCGGGTCAGCGCGGCGAGTTCGGCGGCGGTCTTCGGGCCGTCGGCGAGGTGGTCGGCGATGCGCAGGCGTACGGCCGTGTGCAGGGCGGCCGGGGCGAGGTAGGCCAGGGATTCGGCGAGGACCTGCTGGACGGCTGTGGCGATGTCCTCGGGCGTGGTGAGTAGCGTGTCGTCGCTCACGGCCGCGCGTCCTCTCTGGCGTTGTCAGATCGGTACATATCGTGGCATGGGTGGGGGTGTGGGGCGACTTCTCGGGGTGCGGCGGGGGTGGGGCGCTTGCTCTGGGTGGTCGGGTGCGGGGGCGGGGGCTCCGGGGCAGGGCCCTGGACTCGCATATTTACGCATTTAGGCGGCCTGAACTCGGGGGTGGGGCGGACCGGCACCCGCCGCCCAAATACGAAAATATGCGGTCACGTCCAGGTCCCTACCCCTGCGCCCCCGCCCCCTCCCGTCTCGTCGGCGTCTGCGGGCCGGTGGGCGGTGCACCGGCCCGGTGGCGGTTCGGGTCCCGCTGCCCGGATTTCGTTCATGGGCATGCGCGCGGTCAGTGAAGGCCTTTTTCTGGCGCGGTGCGGCTGTCCGGTGCCGGGGGGTGGTGCTCCAGACCGTCGAGGATGAGGTCGAGGCCCGCATGGAACTCCTGCTCCGGGTCGCTGCCGGCGGCGGCTCGGGCGATCTCGGCCAGCCGGGGGAAGTGCTCGGAGGGCAGGGCGCGCATGCGCTCGATGACGGCGTCCGCGTCCTCGCCGCGCGCGGCGGACAGCGGGCCCGCCAGCTCTGCCTGGGCGAAGCCCATGATGAAGCCGGACACGGCGCGGAAGGCCACGAGCAGTCCGGTGCCCGAGCGGCCGCCGCGGGCCAGTGCGGCGAGCAGCTCCTCGGCGCCCGCGAGCGTGGGCCGGTCCAGGCTGCGGCGGGTGAGGATCAGCGGGATCGCCTCCGGGTGGGCCCGTACCGCGCGCCAGTGGGCCTCCGCGACGGCGCGGACGTCGGCGCGCCAGTCGTCGGACGGGACGCCGGGCACGGGGTGCGCCGGGGCCACGACGGCGTCCACGACGAGGGCTTCCAGGCCGTCGCGCCCCTCGACGTAGTTGTAGATCGTCATGGCCCCGGTGCCGAGGGCCGCCGCGAGGTTGCGCATCGTCAGGGCGTGCAGGCCCTGGGCGTCGACCAGCGCCAGTGCGGCGGTGCGCAGCTGGTCCTCGCTGAACTTGCGTGGTGCGGGCATGCGGCGGTGCTCCCCTGATCCCTTGATTTACGTACGGTGTACGTGTTCCACTGGGCGCGGTGTTCACGTACAGGGTACGTGAACTGTTGCCGTTCCCTGCCGGAAAGGGCTCCTCATGACTCCTCTCGACCTGTTCGCCTCCGCGCTGTGTGTCCACGACGACGGCACGGTCCAGGACGCGCGCCGCACATCCGGCGGCCCCGACGGCTGGACCGTCGCCGCCTTCCACGCCGAGACCGACGAGGACGTGCACGCCGACCACTGGGAGGCGCACCCCGGCGCCGACGAGATCGTCTGCGTCCTGGCGGGCCGGGCGCGCCTCACGCTCCGGGCCGGCGACGGCCGCCCGGAGGAGTCGGCCGTCCTGACGCCCGGCACGGCGGTCGTCGTGCCGCGCGGGCGCTGGCACCGCGTCGCACTGGACGGCCCGGCCGACCTGCTGTCCGTCACCCGGCGCGCCGGCACCCGCCGGGAGAAGCGAGCCCACGGCNACCCGGCGCGCCGGCACCCGCCGGGAGAAGCGAGCCCACGGCGGTGGGCGGTGACGACGCGCACCGGCACCGCGCCGCCGGCCCGGCGGCTGCTCGTCGTCGCCCTGACCGTGCAGTTCATGGTCGCCCTCGACGTCTCCGTGGTGAACGTCGCCCTCCCGGACATCAGCGCGGGCCTCGGCTTCACCGGCGAAGGGCTCACCTGGGTGGTCAACGCCTACGCGCTCGCCTTCGGCGGGCTGATGCTCACCGGCGGGCGGCTCGGCGACATCGCCGGGCACCGCCGCACCCTGCTGGCCGGGCTGGCGCTGTTCGGCGCGGCCAGCCTGGCCGGCGGGCTGATGCACAGCCCCGGCGGGCTGATCGCCGCCCGGGCCGTGCAGGGCGCGGGCGCGGCCGCGCTGGCCCCCGTCGCGCTGTCGCTGCTCACCACGGCCTTTCCGGCGGGGCCCGCGCTGTCCCGGGCCCTGGGCCTGTGGGGGGCCACGGCGGCGGTCGGCGGCGCGGTCGGCGTCCTGGCGGGCGGGCTGCTCACCGAGTGGTACGGCTGGCGGGCGGTCATGCTCGTCAACGTGCCCATCGTGGTGTTCGCCCTGGCCGCCGGGGTGCGGCTGCCGTCCGGCCCGCCTCCGGGTGCCACCGCGCGGCGGCTGGACGCCGCCGGGGCCGTGCTGGCGACGGCCGGGGCCACCGCGCTGGTCCTCGGCGTCGTACGCACCGGCGCCCTGGGCTGGGGGTCGCCCACCACCCTGCTCACCCTCGGCTCCGCGGTCGTCCTGCTCGCGGCGTTCGCCGCGGTCGAACAGCGGGTGCGCGAGCCCCTGCTGCGCCCGGGGCTCCTGGCCCGCCGGCCGGTGCTGGGCGCGAACCTGTTCATGATGCTGCTGTTCTCCGGCCAGTTCGCCGTCTTCTACTTCACCTCTCTCTACCTGCACCAGGTCCTCGGCTTCGGCCCGGCCGCCGCGGGCGCCGCGTTCCTGCCCTTCTGCGTCGGCATCGTGATCGGGTCGGTGGTCGCCACCCGGGTCGTCGGCTCGCTCGGCCTGCGGCGCCTGCTCGTACTCGGCGGGCTCGTCGGCGCCTGCGGATTCGCGTGGTTCGGCGCCGCGCTCGCGGCGGAGGGCGGCTTCTGGACCGCGGTCCTCGGGCCGTCGCTCGTGGCGAGCACCGGCATCGGGATGTGCTTCGTGCCGCTGGGCACCGCCGCGACGTCGGGCGTCCCCGCACACGAGGCGGGCATGGCCTCCGGACTGGTCAACGCCTCACGCCAGGTCGGCGGTTCGGTCGGCCTCGCGCTGCTGGACACCCTCGCCGCCTCGGTGGCCGGGGACCGTCACGCCGTCTCGCGCGGTCTGGCGGCGGACGGGTACGGGGCGGCGGTCGGCGCCGCCGGGGGCCTGCTGGCCGTGGCGGCGGCGCTGGCGCTGGTGCTCGTGCCCGGGCGGCCCGGCCGCGTCGCGTCCACCCCGGCCGCGTACGACCGGGCAGGCCGTCCCGCGGGCGGTCCGGCCGAGGAGACGGGCGCGGCGCCG
>NZ_JAVSCF010000009.1:0-56495 GCF_031932565.1 Streptomyces sp. B1866 | reverse complement strand
TCGAGGTCAGACCTTAAAGAACAAGCTGAGAAGCTGTGGCACATCCTCACGACCAGCCGCGGCCGGGGCACCAACGTCCCTGCCCATGCGGCCACCACACGGTTGGCGCCCTCGCCCTCGCCCGCGCCCGCAGTCCGATTCCTACGGCAGAGCAGGTTGTCGCTGTGCGCCGGGACACAAGGTGAGGACAGCGAGCGCGTCCTGCGCGGCCATGGGGCCGAAGACCGCGGTCTGCGCTGCTTGTCCAGGGTGGAAGAGCACGTGGTGGGCGGCCAGGTAGGACAGGTCGCCCCAGGCTTCCCGCAGGTGGACACGGCCCAGAAGACGCCCGCAGCGGACGCAGGCGATCCACGGGACGACGAGCAGACCGGCAAGCTCTGGCGCGGAGCTGAGCGAGGCCCCGTCCAGCGGGACGGCGTCTGCCGAGGCGACCAATCGCAGGCTGAGGCGTTCGGAATCAGCAGAGCGGCACTGTGAAATCCGCTCTTCGAGGGCTTCGCGCTGGCCCCACGCCTCGGCAGTGACCGCCAGCTGTGCACGCACGTCCTCGCCGATGGGGATGTCCTGGGCGAGCAGACCAGAGACGACCATGTCGAGGGCAGACTCCTGCTCTCCGATGGAGCAGGCGTCCATGACCTCCTGCGCGTGCGCAGGAGGAAGGAGAGCGGCGAAGGTCCGCCACACGGTTGCTTCGTCCGTCACACAGGAGAGGTTATCCATCCCTCGGAGTGGCCCCGGCAGCGGCCGGTCATGGTGATCCGCTACGAGCGACAAGCCTCTGGCCTGGCCCGCCGCATGGTCGGGCTGCCTCTGGCCTGGCCCGCCGACCGGCCCGGCTGCCGCCCGGTCCGGCTCGCCGCCCGACCCCGGCCGCGCGCGGCGGCAGCCGGGCCGGGTCGGGCCGGGCGGCAACCGGGCCAGGCGCGTCACCGCTGCCGCCGCGCGCTCCGTTCGGCACTAGCCGCGCAGGCGGGCCAGTGTCTCCTTGGCGCTGCGCTTGAGCATCTCGGTCGCCTCGCTGTCGCTCGCGGGGGAACCGGAGGAGCTGGACCTGTACTCCGACCACTGCGTCTCGTACGTCACCCAGCCGTCGCGCACCCCGAGGATGACGTACCGGCTGCTGGAGCTGCTGCTGGACGAGTCCGAGTCCTGCCGGGTCACCACGAACGCCTCGTCGCCCAGGCCGGAGACCTCCTTGACGGTGTAGGAGTAGGTGGAGAACTTCTGGTCCTCGTACGCCCGGTAGCCGGGCTCGAACTCCGGTCCCGGGTCGCTCTCGCGGTGCAGCTCCGCGTGGGTGTTCAGGTAGACGTAGGAGTAGTCGCTGGTAGTGGAGTTGGGCGGGTCGAACTCCACGTTGCACTGCATCACGTCGATGGCCGGGTCCTCGGACCCGCTGTGCGTCGGGTTGGTGTCGGTGCTGCTGTCGGGGGGCTCCGTCTGGTAGCCGACGTTGTGGAAGGCCGTCAGGTCGGTGCGGGAGCACAGGTCGCTCGCATACCGATAGCTGCCCAGTACGGCCTCGGAGTCGTCCCCGCCGAAGCCGCCGGTGGCCACGAGCACGCCCGCCCACACCGCGGACGCGACGACGACCCCGCCCACGGCCCACAGCCAGCCCTTGCCGCCGCCCGGGCCCGTCCCCGCGCCCGGTCCCATGCCGGGCGGCAGGGGAGCCGTCGGGACCGGCGGCGCCGGGTGCCCGTACCCGCCGACGGCCGGCATGGCGGGCATCGTCGGCTGCGCGTACGGATACGGCTGCTGCGGCGGCACCGGAGCGTACGGCACCGGCACCGGCTGCGCGCCCGGCGGGGGCTGCATGCCCGGCGGGGGCGGCGTCCCCAGGCCCGGCTGCGGCTGTGCCCCGAACTGCGGGTCCGCGCCCGGCTGCGGCCCCGGCTGCGGCGGCTGAGCGGCCTGCCCCTGCGGCGGTACCGGCTGCGGCGCGGCAGGCTGCGGCGCGCCCGGCTGGGGCGGGGGCGGCGGGGTCTGCGGCTGCTGCTGCGGCGGCTCGTAAGGGTTGGGTTGTCCCCCCTGTATCGACATGACGTGAACATACCCGATACGCACAGCTCCGAGCCCGCGCTGTCCTGGGAAAAGAGGACACAGGTGGGACACGGTTCGCGCCGCCGCCGCACCCCGCCCCCGCCGCCGGGCGGGAACGCGAGACACCCCCGGGAGGCCCGGGGGTGTCTCGGCGTGTCGTGGCGAACGACGATGCGCCGGGCGGGGCGGATGAGAGGGGCCGCGGTTCCCGCGCCGACGGATGAGTGGGGGCCGGTCAGCCCTGGAGGGCGGCGACCTGGCGGGCCAGTGCGGACTTCTTGTTGGCGGCCTGGTTCTTGTGGATCACGCCCTTGCTGACGGCCTTGTCCAGCTTGCGGGACGCGGCGCGGGCGGCGGCGGTCGCCTGCTCGGAGTCACCGGCGGCCACGGCCTCGCGGGTCCGGCGGATCGCGGTCTTCAGCTCGGACTTGACCGCCTTGTTGCGCAGCCGCGCCTTCTCGTTGGTCTTGTTCCGCTTGATCTGGGACTTGATGTTCGCCACGTAAAAGCCTTCGCGGGATCGTCGGATTCGTGTCTGCTGCCGTGTCCGCCGGGTGTGCGTCCGCCGGGGCGTACACACCGCCACGCCGGAGTGCCGGGACCACCGGACCGGGGTCCGCCGGGTGCGTGCCGCGCTGCGCGCCGCCCGCCGCGTACCGACTCGACACGGGCAGTAGGCCAGGCTACCAGCAGGCCGCGGGGCGTCCCAAAACGGGAAGCGCCCCCCATCCGTGGGACCATGGACCCGACCGCCGGCAGGCGCGGCCCCCGGGCCCGCCGCCGTCGGCCGCCCACCGGGCAACCAGGTGGGAGCCAGCCACCCGTACCCACGAGTCCCCGACCAACAGGACCCCGCGTGCCCGCGACCCCCTCCCATGTGCCGGAGCCAAGCCGCACCGACCCGGCCCTCATCCGCAACTTCTGCATCATCGCGCACATCGACCACGGCAAGTCGACCCTCGCCGACCGGATGCTCCAGCTGACCGGCGTGGTGGACCAGCGGCAGATGCGCGCGCAGTACCTCGACCGCATGGACATCGAGCGCGAGCGCGGCATCACCATCAAATCCCAGGCCGTCCGGCTGCCGTGGGCGCCCGGCAAGGGCGAGGGGGCGGGCACCACCCACATCCTGAACATGATCGACACGCCCGGTCACGTGGACTTCACCTACGAGGTCTCGCGCTCCCTCGCCGCCTGCGAGGGCTGCATCCTGCTGGTCGACGCCGCCCAGGGCATCGAGGCGCAGACGCTGGCCAACCTCTACCTGGCCCTGGAGAACGACCTCACGATCATCCCGGTCCTCAACAAGATCGACCTGCCCGCCGCGCAGCCGGAGAAGTTCGCCGCCGAGCTGGCCCACATCATCGGCTGCGAGCCCTCGGACGTGCTCAAGGTCTCCGCCAAGACCGGCGAGGGCGTGTCCGACCTGCTGGACGAGGTGGTCCGGCTGGTCCCGGCGCCGGTGGGCGTGAAGGACGCCCCCGCCCGCGCGATGATCTTCGACTCGGTGTACGACGCCTACCGGGGCGTGGTGACGTACGTGAAGGTCGTCGATGGCACGCTGCGCAGGCGCGAGCGCATCAAGATGATGTCCACCGGCGCCGCCCACGAGCTGCTGGAGATCGGCGCCAGCTCGCCCGAGATGACCCCCTCCGACGGCCTGTCCGTCGGCGAGGTGGGCTATCTGATCACCGGCGTGAAGGACGTCCGCCAGTCCAAGGTCGGCGACACCATCACCCAGTTCACCGGTTCCGCGCGCGAGCCGCTGGGTGGCTACAAGGACCCCAAGCCCATGGTCTTCTCCGGGCTGTACCCGCTGGACGGCTCGGACTACCCGGAGCTGCGCGACGCCCTGGACAAGCTGCGGCTCAACGACGCCGCGCTGGTCTACGAGCCGGAGACCTCCGCCGCCCTCGGCTTCGGCTTCCGCGTCGGCTTCCTCGGGCTGCTGCACCTGGAGGTGATCCGCGAGCGTCTGGAGCGCGAGTTCGGCCTCGACCTGATCGCCACCGCGCCGAACGTGGTCTACCGCGTGACCATGGAGGACGGCACCGAGCACGAGGTCACCAACCCCAGCGAGTTCCCCTCGGGCAAGATCGCCGCGGTGTACGAGCCGGTGGTACGGGCCACGGTGCTGGCCCCCAGCGAGTTCATCGGCGCGATCATGGAGCTGTGCCAGAACCGGCGCGGCGCGCTGCTCGGCATGGACTACCTCTCCGAGGACCGGGTCGAGCTGCGGTACACCCTGCCGCTGGCCGAGATCGTGTTCGACTTCTTCGACCAGCTCAAGTCCAAGACCCGCGGGTACGCGTCCCTGGACTACGAGCCGACGGGCGAGCAGACCGCCGACCTGGTGAAGGTCGACATCCTGCTGCACGGCGACAAGGTCGACGCCTTCTCCGCCATCGTGCACAAGGACAAGGCGTACAACTACGGCGTGCGCATGGCCTCCCGGCTGCGCGAGCTGATTCCGCGCCAGCAGTTCGAGGTGCCGATCCAGGCGGCCGTCGGCTCGCGCGTCATCGCCCGCGAGACCGTCCGCGCCATCCGCAAGGACGTCCTGGCGAAGTGCTACGGCGGCGACATCTCGCGTAAGCGGAAGCTGCTGGAGAAGCAGAAGGAGGGCAAGAAGCGGATGAAGGTCGTCGGGCGTGTGGAGGTGCCGCAGGAGGCGTTCATCGCGGCCCTGTCCACGGATTCCGAGGGCGGCGAGGGGAAGGCGAAGAAGTAGCACGGAGGGCGGGGAAACGGCCGGACCGGGCGCGGCCGGGCCCCGCCCGGGTCCGGCCGCACCGGGACCCACCCGTCCCGCCCGGCCCCCGCCGTCCCGGCCGTCGTCCGGCGCCCGCCGCGATCGGTGTACGGTGCCGGAATCGGGCGCCCTTGGCCCCTTACGCCGTGAGGTCCAGGCCTTTACCCTGATCACGGCTCGATTGCTACTCGCGAGTCATATGTGCCAGGCGGGCCCCGGAGGAAGCCGTGACCGACACCCAGACCCTGCTAGAGACCCGTCCGCCGTCCCTGGCGACGCTCTTCCTCCGGCGCGTCGAGGAGACGCCGGACACCGAGGCGTACCGCTACCCGGTCCCGCCGGCCTCCGGAGCGGGCCCGGACGACTGGCAGCCCCTGACCTGGCGCGAGTGCGCCGACCGGGTCTTCGCCATCGCGGCCGGGCTGATCTCCCTCGGCGTACGCCCCGAGGAGCGGGTGGCGCTGGCCTCCTCCACCCGCGTCGAGTGGATCCTCGCCGACCTCGGCGTGATGTGCGCGGGCGCGGCGACCACCACCGTCTACCCCAGCACCAACACTGACGAGACCGCCTTCATCCTCTCCGACTCCGGCAGCCGGGTGCTGCTCGCGGAGGACGCCGCGCAGCTCGCCAAGGCCCGCGACAAGCGGGACAAACTGCCCGACCTGGCGCATGTCGTGGTCATCGAGGCCGCCGACGCGGTGCCCGCCGAGGGCGACCCGGAGGGCTGGGTGCTCTCGCTCGCCGAGCTGGAGCGGCGCGGCGGCGCCTACCTGGCCGAGCACCCGGGCGCGGTCCGGGAGCGTGTCGACGCGCTGCGCGCCGACCAGCTCGCCACCCTCATCTACACCTCAGGCACCACCGGGCGCCCCAAGGGCGTGCGGCTGGCCCACGACACGTGGTCCTACATGGCGCGCGCCCTCCAGTCCATCAGCCTGATGGAACCGGACGACATGCAGTACCTGTGGCTGCCGCTCGCCCACGTCTTCGGCAAGGTGCTCACCGCCGGGCAGATCGCCGTCGGGCACGCCACCGCGGTGGACGGCCGCGTCGACAGGATCATCGAAAACCTGCCGGTGGTGCGGCCCACCTACATGTGCGCCGTGCCGCGCATCTTCGAGAAGGTTTACAACGGCGTCGCGCAGAAGGCGCGCGCGGCGGGCGGCAGCAAATACCGCGTGTTCCAGTGGGCCGCCGAGGTGGCCCGCGAGTACGCGCGCGTCACGCAGGACAACTACCGGCGCACCGGCAAGGCGTCCGCGCCGCTGGGCCTGCGCTCCCGGCACGCGCTGGCCGACAAGCTGGTCTACGGCAAGCTGCGCGCCGCGTTCGGCGGCCGGCTGCGCGCCGCGGTGTCCGGCTCGGCCGCGCTCGCGCCCGACATCGGCTACTTCTTCGCGGGCGCCGGCATCAACATCCTGGAGGGCTACGGCCTGACCGAGTCCGCCGCCGCCAGCTTCCTCAACCCCGCCGACTACCGCACCGGCACCGTCGGCAAGGCCCTGCCCGGCCTGGAGGTGCGGTTCGCCGACGACGGGGAGATCCTGCTGCGCGGCCCGGGCATCATGCAGGGCTACCACGAGCTGCCGGAGATGACGGCGGAGGTGCTGGAGTCCGACGGCTGGTTCCACACCGGCGACATCGGCGAACTGTCCCCGGACGGCTACCTGCGCATCACCGACCGCAAGAAGGACCTGATCAAGACGTCCGGCGGCAAGTACGTCGCGCCGGCGGAGGTCGAGGGCCGGTTCAAGGCCGTGTGCCCGTACGTGTCGAACATCCTGGTGCACGGCGCGGGCCGCAACTACTGCACCGCCCTGATCGCCCTGGACGAGCCGGCGGTCCTGGCGTGGGCGGCCGAGCACGGCCTGGCGGACCGGCCGTACGCCGAGGTGGTCGCGAGCGACGAGGTGCGCGAGCTGATCGACGGCTACGTCCAGGAGCTCAACGAGGGCCTGCAACGCTGGCAGACGGTCAAGAAGTTCCGGCTGCTGCCGCGCGACCTGGACGTGGAGCACGGCGAGCTGACCCCCAGCCTGAAGCTGAAGCGGCCGGTGGTCGAGGAGAAGTACGGCGCGCTGCTGGAGGAGATGTACACCGGGACGCGCGAGGACTGACCGGCGCCGGCCGGGCGGTGCGCCCGGCCGGGTCCACGGGCGGCGGCGTACGGGCCGGGAGGCGCGCGGCGCCGCCGCCCGCCCCCGTCGGACACGGCGGCAGGCCTACGGGACCGGGGCCGCCCGCGGCCCCCGGCGCCGGCCGTGCCGGCGGCCCGCGCCGATGGCGGACAATGGGCGCATGCCTTCCGCACTTCCCGACGGCGAGCCCGTGCCCGAGGGCGGCGTGCTGCCCGCCGCCGCGCTCGCCGGCGCCGCGGGCCGGCCGCTCGGCTTCTACCTGCACGTGCCGTACTGCGCCACCCGCTGCGGCTACTGCGACTTCAACACCTACACCGCCGCCGAGCTGCGCGGCCCGGACGGCACGACCGCCTCGCGCGACCGCTACGCCGACACGCTCACCGAGGAGGTCCGGCTCGCGCGCAAGGTGCTGGGCGACGACCCGCGCCCGGTCCAGACCGTGTTCGTCGGCGGCGGCACGCCGACCCTGCTCCCGGCGCGGGACCTGGTGCGGATGCTCGCGGCCGTCCGGGAGGAGTTCGGCCTGGCCGACGGCGCGGAGGTCACCACCGAGGCCAACCCCGAGTCGGTGGACCCGGCCTACCTGGCCGCGCTGCGGGAAGGCGGCTTCACCCGGATCTCCTTCGGCATGCAGAGCGCCCGGCCGCACGTGCTGCGCGTCCTGGAGCGCACCCACACCCCGGGCCGGCCCGAGCAGTGCGTCGCCGAGGCGCGCGCGGCCGGGTTCGAGCACGTCAACCTCGACCTGATCTACGGCACGCCGGGGGAGAGCGACGACGACTGGCGGGCCTCGCTGGAGGCCGCGCTGGGCGCCGGGCCCGACCACGTCTCGGCCTACGCGCTGATCGTGGAGGAGGGCACGCGGCTGGCCCGGCGGGTGCGGCGCGGCGAGCTGCCGACGACCGACGACGACGCGCACGCCGACCGGTACCTGATCGCCGAGCAGACGCTGTCGGCGGCCGGTCTCCAGTGGTACGAGGTGTCCAACTGGGCCGCCTCCGCCGCGGCCCGCTGCCGCCACAACGAGCTGTACTGGCGCGGCGCCGACTGGTGGGGCGCCGGACCCGGCGCGCACAGCCACGTGGGCGGCGTGCGCTGGTGGAACGTGCGCCACCCGGCCGCGTACGCCCGTGCCCTCGCCGCGGGCGCCTCGCCGGGCGCCGGGCGGGAGGTGCTGTCGGACGAGGACCGGCGCGTGGAGCGCGTCCTGCTGGAGCTGCGCCTGGCCGACGGCTGCCCGCTGGAGATCCTGCGCCCGGCCGGGGCCGCCGCGGCGGCGCGTGCGGTGGCCGACGGGCTGCTGGAGCCGGGCCCGTACGCGGCGGGCCGGGCCGTGCTGACGCTGCGCGGGCGGCTGCTGGCGGACGCGNCTGGAGCCGGGCCCGTACGCGGCGGGCCGGGCCGTGCTGACGCTGCGCGGGCGGCTGCTGGCGGACGCGGTGGTCCGCGACCTGGTCGACTGACCGGCGGACGGACCTGGTCGACCGGCGGTCAGCCGACCAGGTCGTCCGGCGCCGCTGCCGCGCCCCGTCGGGTCACCTCAGCCGGCGAGGACGAAGTCGATCAGCTCCTCCACCCGGCCCAGCAGCTCCGGCTCCAGGTCCTTGTACGAGCGGACCGCGCCCAGCACCCGGCGCCACGCCGCCCCGGTGTTCTCCGGCCAGCCCAGCGCCCGGCACACCCCCGTCTTCCAGTCCTGGCCGAGCGGCACGGCCGGCCACGCCTCGATCCCGAGCGACGACGGCTTCACCGCCTGCCACACGTCGACGAAGGGGTGCCCGGTGACCAGCACGTGCTCGCCGGTGACCTGCGCCGCGATGCGGGACTCCTTGGAGCCGGGCACCAGGTGGTCCACGAGCACGCCCAGGCGCGCTCCGGGCCCGGGGGAGAAGGCGTGCACGATCTCGGGCAGGTCGTCCACGCCCTCCAGGTACTCCACGACGACGCCCTCGATGCGCAGGTCGTCTCCCCACACCCGCTCGACCAGCTCCGCGTCGTGGCGGCCCTCCACGTACAGCCGCCCGGCGCGCGCCACCCGCGCGCGGGCGCCCGGGACGGCGATCGAGCCGGACGCCGTACGCCCCGGACCCTGCGGCGCGCCGGGCGCGGCAGGAGGGCGTACGAGCGTGACGACGCGCCCCTCCAGCAGGAAGCCGCGCTCCGTCATGGGAAAGACCCGATGTTTACCGAAACGGTCCTCAAGAGTGACCGTCAGGCCCTGCGCCGACTTCTCCCACCGGATCACGGCGCCGCAGAAGCCGGTCGTGGCCTCCTCCACCACGAGCCCCGGCTCGGCGGGCAGCTCCGGCACCGGCGCGGGCCGCTTCCACGGCGGGGTCAGGTCCGGGTCGTACTGTCGGCTCCGCATCCGCCCGACGATAGCGGCCCCACGGCGCCCGGACCCGGCCGGGCCTCGGCCCCGCCCCACCGTCCCCGGACCTTTCACCCCCGGACCTGTCACCGCGCCTCACAGCGACCTCAGCCGTACGTCAGCCGCGCCTCAGCCGTACGGTCCGCCGCTCCTCGTAGCGGCCTCAGCCGCGCCCGCCGAAGCGGGCCGCCAGAGCGTCGCGCTGCGTCCGGACGAAGTCCGCGTCCACGGCCGAGCCGTGCCCGGGCACGTACACCGCGTCCTCGCCGCCCAGGGCCAGCAGCCGGTCCAGGGCGGCGGGCCACCGGTCGGGCAGCGCGTCGGGCCCCGCCTGCGGCGGCCCGGACTCCTCCACCAGGTCGCCGCAGAACACCACCCGGGGCCGGCCGGGTACCACCACGGCCAGGTCGTGAGCGGTGTGGCCGGGGCCCACGTCCGCCAGCAGCACGCTCCGGCCGCCCAGGTCCACGGCCAGCTCCCCGGTCACCGGACGCGGCGGGTGGACCAGCAGGTCGGCGGCCTCGGCCGCGGCGGCCGGGTCGGCGCCGTACCGCACGGCGTCCGCGCCCACCGCCTCCCGCCCCTCGCACAGCGGCCCGGCCAGCCCCGCCGCCCCGTACACCGCGCAGCCCGCGAAGGCGCCCGTGCCCAGGACGTGGTCGAAGTGGGCGTGGGTGAGCGCGACGTGCGTGGGCCGGCGGCCCAGGAGCCGGGTGACCCGGCGGCGGATCCACGCCCCCTCACGCAGCGAGGAGCCGGTGTCCACCACGAGGACGCCCGCCGCGCCCGCGACCGCCCCGGCCGTCGCGTCCCAGCCCGGCAGGCGCCACCGCACCACCCCGGGCGCCAGGCGCTCCGCCTCGGATTCCGTTCCCGGCTCTTCCCGACAGGTCTCCATGCGCCGACGCTAAACCCGTGGCGGCGAAGCGCGCCGCGGAAGGCGGTGGGCGAAGACCGCGGCGGAAGGCGGTGGGCGAAGCGCGCCGCGGAAGGCGGTGGGCGAAGACCGCGGCGGAAGGCGGTGGGCGAAGCGCGCCGCGGAAGGCGGTGGGCCAAGACCGCGGCGGAAGGCGGTGGGGCATCCGGTCTTGCCCACGCCACGGCACACGGCCGTACACTGGCTGGAGGATTTCTGGCACTCGGGCCGGGTGAGTGCCAGGAAGGCGCCCGGGGGAGGGCCCGGGGAAGGGCCCGCCACCGGCGATCCGCGGGAGGGACCCGGTGGACCGGCAGGACTGGAGGTGTGCAGGTGCTCAGTGAACGCAGGCTGGAAGTGCTGCGCGCCATCGTCCAGGACTACGTCGGCACGGAGGAGCCGGTCGGGTCCAAGGCGCTCACCGAGCGGCACCGGCTCGGCGTCTCGCCGGCCACGGTGCGCAACGACATGGCCGTGCTGGAGGAGGAGGGCTACATCGCCCAGCCGCACACCAGCGCCGGCCGCATCCCCACGGACAAGGGCTACCGCCTCTTCGTCGACAAGCTCGCGGACGTCAAGCCGCTGTCCTCGCCCGAGCGCCGCGCCATCCAGAACTTCCTCGACGGCGCGGTCGACCTGGACGACGTGGTGGCCCGCACGGTCCGGCTGCTGGCGCAGCTGACCCGGCAGGTCGCCGTGGTGCAGTACCCGTCGCTGACCCGCTCGACGGTCCGGCACGTGGAGTTGCTGTCGATGGCGTCGGCCCGGATCATGCTGGTGGTCATCACCGATACCGGGCGGGTCGAGCAGCGTATGGTGGACTGCCCCGGGCCGGTCGGCGACGAGGCTTTGGCGGACCTGCGGGCCCGGTTGAACAGCCGGGTGGTGGGCCGGAGGTTCTCGGACGTGCCGCGGCTGGTGCAGGACCTGCCGGAGTCGTTCGAGCAGGAGGAGCGGGGCGCGGTCGTGGCCGTGCTGGCCACGCTGCTGGAGTGCCTGGTCGAGGAGACCGAGGAGCGGCTGCTGATCGGCGGCACCGCCAACCTCACGCGCTTCGCGCACGACTTCCCGCTGACGATCCGGCCGGTGCTGGAGGCTCTGGAGGAGCACGTGGTGCTCCTGAAGCTGCTCGGCGAGGCCAAGGATTCCGGGATGACGGTCCGTATCGGCCACGAGAACGCGCACGAGGGGCTGACCTCCACCTCGGTCGTCTCGGTGGGCTACGGTTCGGGCGACGAGGCGGTCGCCAAGCTCGGTGTGGTCGGACCAACCCGCATGGACTACCCCGGAACGATGGGAGCGGTACGGGCAGTGGCACGTTACGTCGGACAGATCCTGGCGGAGTCTTAAGTGGCGACGGACTACTACGCGGTTCTCGGTGTGCGGCGCGATGCCTCGCAGGACGAGATCAAGAAGGCGTTTCGCCGGCTCGCGCGCGAGCTGCACCCGGACGTGAATCCGGACCCGAAGACCCAGGAGCGGTTCAAGGAGATCAACGCCGCTTACGAGGTGCTGTCGGACCCGCAGAAGAAGCAGGTCTACGACCTCGGCGGCGACCCGCTGTCGGCCAACGGCGGCGGTGGCGGGGCCGGCGGCTTCGGCGCGGGCTTCGGCAACTTCTCCGACATCATGGACGCCTTCTTCGGCGGCGCGGCGCAGCGCGGCCCGCGCTCGCGCACCCGGCGCGGCCAGGACGCCATGATCCGTATCGACATCGAGCTGGAGGAGGCCGCCTTCGGCACCACCAAGGACCTCCAGGTGGACACCGCCGTGGTGTGCACGACCTGCCGCGGCGAGGGCGCGGCGCCCGGCACGTCCGCGCAGACCTGCGACATGTGCCGCGGCCGCGGTGAGGTCTCCCAGGTCACCCGGTCCTTCCTGGGCCAGGTCATGACCTCGCGGCCGTGCCCGCAGTGCCACGGCTTCGGCACCGTGGTGCCCAGCCCCTGCCCGGAGTGCGCGGGTGACGGGCGGGTCCGCTCGCGCCGCACGCTGACCGTGAAGATCCCGGCCGGTGTGGACAACGGCACCCGCATCCAGCTGGCCGGCGAGGGCGAGGTCGGCCCCGGCGGCGGCCCGGCCGGCGACCTGTACGTGGAGATCCACGAGGTGCCGCACCCGGTCTTCCAGCGCCGCGGCGACGACCTGCACTGCACGGTCACCATCCCCATGACGGCCGCCGCCCTGGGCACGAAGGTGCCGCTGGAGACGCTGGACGGCCTGGAGGAGGTCGACATCCGGCCCGGCACCCAGTCCGGCCAGTCGATCCCGCTGCACCAGCGCGGCGTCACCCACCTGCGCGGCGGCGGCCGGGGCGACCTGGTGGTGCACGTGGAGGTGCAGACGCCGGCCAAGCTCGACCCGGAGCAGGAGGAGCTGCTGCGGCGGCTGGCCAAGCTGCGCGGCGAGGAGCGGCCCATGGGCGAGTTCAAGCCGGGCCAGCAGGGCCTGTTCTCCCGGCTGAAGGACGCGTTCAACGGCAGGTGACGGCAGACGTGCGCCGGGCGCGGGCCGCTGGGCGCGCGCCGGGTCGCGCGCCGTCCGGCGGACGTGGCCGACCGTGCGCCGCCCGTACGGCACGGGACCGCACCCTGCGGCGTACGCCGAGCCGTACGTCCGGACGCCGCGCGAACCCGGACCCGGCCCTCCCGCGCCGTACGCCCGGGCCGCGCGCCCTGGGCCGTACCGCCGTGCCGTACGTCCCCTCGCCGGGCGGATTCCGGGCCGTGACACGATGGGCGCATGTGCTCCGCACCGACCGCGGCCACGCCGCCGACCCCGTTCACGTCCCTGGCCGCCGGTCTGCGCCACCCGATCGTGCAGGCTCCGATGGCCGGGGGAGCCTCCGGCCCGCCGCTGGCCGCCGCCGTCTCCGGCGCGGGCGGGCTCGGCTTCCTCGCCGCGGGGTACAAGGCGCCGGAGGCGGTGCGCGCGGAGATCGCGGCGGTGCGCGAGCGGACGTCCCGGCCCTTCGGCGTGAACCTCTTCATGCCCCACCCGATCGCCGCCGACCCGTCGGCCGTGAAGGTCTACGCGGAACGGCTCGCGGCCGAGGCCGACCGCTACGGCGTGCCGCTCGGCGACCCGGACGGGCCCGCCGACGACGCCTACGACGCCAAGATCGCGCTGCTCCTCGCGGACCCCGTGCCGGTCGTCTCCTTCACCTTCGGCTGCCCGGACCCCGCCGTCCTGGCGGACTTCGCCTGCGCGGGCACGGCCACCGTCGTCACCGTCACCTCCGCCGACGAGGCGCGGGCCGCCGAGGAGGCGGGCGCCGACGCCGTGTGCGCGCAGGGCGTGGAGGCCGGCGGCCACCAGGGCACGCACCGCGACGACCCGCTCGCCGACGGCACGGGCCGCGGGCTGCTGACGCTGCTGGCCGAGGTCCGCGAGGCCGTGCGGCTGCCGGTCGTCGCGGCGGGCGGGCTGATGCGCGGCGCTCAGATCGCCGCCGTGCTGGCCGCGGGCGCGGCGGCCGCCCAGCTCGGGACCGCCTTCCTGGCCTGCCCCGAGTCGGCGGCGAGCGAGCCGCACAAACGGGCGCTGACCGACCCGGCCTTCACCCGCACCGAGCTGACCCGCGCCTTCTCCGGCCGCCCGGCCCGCGGGCTGGTCAACCGCTTCGTACGCGCGTACGGCCCGTACGCTCCCGCCGCCTACCCCCAGGTGCACCACCTCACCGCTGGACTGCGCCGCGCGGCGGCCTCGGCGGGCGACCCGCAGGCCGTCGCGCTGTGGGCGGGCCAGGGCCACCGGCTGGCGCGCCCGCTGCCCGCCGCCGAACTGGTCGGCGTGCTCGCGGCCGAGCTGGCCGCGGCCCGGGCCGCACAGGCCGCACAGGACGCGCGGCGCGCGCAGGACGTACCGGGCGGGGCCGCCTCGTGACCGCTCCCGTGTTCGTGGCCGCCTCGCTGGCCAGCGCCGCCGTCGGCGACCGGGTCACGCTCGACGGGCCGGAGGGGCGGCACGCGGTGGCCGTGCGCCGGCTGCGGGTCGGCGAGCAGATCGTGCTGACGGACGGCGCGGGCACCGGCGCGTACGGCACGGTGGCCGCCGTGGCCGCCCCGGACCGGCTCGACGTGGACGTCGCCGAGGTCCGCACCGAGGACCCGCCGAAGCCGCGCCTGACCGTCGTGCAGGCGCTGCCGAAGGGCGAGCGGGGCGAGCTGGCCGTGGAGGCCATGACGGAGACCGGGGTCGACGCGATCGTGCCGTGGACCGCCGCCCGCTGCGTCACCCAGTGGCGCGCCGAGCGCGGGCGGAAGTCCCTGGCCAAGTGGCGTGCGACCGCGCGGGAGGCGGGCAAGCAGTCCCGCCGCCTGACCTTTCCGGAGGTGGCCGACCCGATGACCACGGCGCAGGTGGCCGGCCTGCTCGCGGCGGCGGGTTTCGCGGCGGTCCTGCACGAGGACGCGACCGTGCCGCTGGCGACGGCGCCGCTGCCGTGGCCGGGCGGCGCGGGCGAGCCGCACGCGCGGGCAGCCGGCGACGGCGCGGTGCTGGTGATCGGGCCGGAGGGCGGCGTGGCCCCGGAGGAGCTGGCGGCCTTCGCCGAGGCGGGCGCGCGCCCGTACCGGCTGGGCCGCAGCGTGCTGCGCACCTCCACGGCCGGGACCGCGGCGGCCGCGCTGCTGCTGGGCCGCACCGGCCGCTGGAGCTGACCGCGCCGGGCCGCCCCGGTGCGCGGCCGCCCGCGTGGCGGTCTTCCCGTCCGCGTGGCCAGATGGGACGCTGATCGTCTATGGGGGCAATGAAACGAGTACGGCGGGTAGGGCACGGGCGGCTTCTGCTCGCGGCGGTCGCGGCCGCCGCCGCGGCGGTCGCGCTGACGGGCTGCGATCCGGACGAGAGCGGTCTCGGTCCGGCCAGTGTGGCCTTCACCACCGACAAGCTCAGTACGCGCGCGCTGGAGCGCGGCGGCCTGAGCGTGCGGTGGCTGACGTGCACCGGGGATCCGAAGGAGGAGCGGGTGGCGGGCTCGTCCGCCTCGCGCAGTCCCGACGTGTCCATCGACTGCCGGGGCCGGACCGACGACGACCGGAAGATCCGGATCACCGGCGTGGTGCGGTACGCCGAGGAGAGCCGGTGCGTACGCGGCGAACTGACCGCCGCCGTGGACGGCCACCGGGTGTTCCGGACGCGGGCCATCGGCAAGTGCGACAGCGGAGGCGGCCGGTCCGCCCGGTAGCATCCGGTCCGTACGCGCGGCGCGGGGCATCCGGGCCGGGCCGTACGCGCCGTGAAGCGCCGCCGAGCGAAGGAGCCTGCCCGTGGCGGGAGAACCACAGGCCGACTGCCTGTTCTGCAAGATCGTGTCCGGGGACGTGCCCGCGACCGTCGTGCGCGAGACCGGGACGACCGTCGCCTTCCGCGACATCAACCCCCAGGCGCCCACGCACGTCCTGGTGATCCCGAAGGTCCACTACCCGGACGCCGCCACGCTGGCCGCGGCCCAGCCCGGCGTCGCCGCGGACATACTGCGGGAGGCCGGGGCGGTGGCCGCCGACGAGAAGGTGGACGGGACGGGCTTCCGCATCGTGTTCAACACCGGCACCGGCGCGGGCCAGACCGTCTTCCACGCGCACGCGCACGTCCTCGGCGGCCGCGGCCTGGAGTGGCCGCCCGGATAGCCGCGGCGGGCACCGGCGCGCGGCCCGGCCCGGGGCGCGGCCCCGTACTCCCCCACGCACGAAAGGCCCCCGTGTCGGCGCGAGAACTGGTCGTCCTGGGCACCGCGAGCCAGGTGCCGACCCGGCACCGCAACCACAACGGCTACCTGCTGCGGTGGGACGGCGAGGGCATCCTCTTCGACCCCGGCGAGGGCACCCAGCGCCAGATGCTGCTCGCCGGGGTCAGCGCCCACGACGTCGACCGGATCTGCGTCACGCACTTCCACGGGGACCACTCGTTGGGCCTGGCCGGGGTGATCCAGCGCGTCAACCTCGACCGCGTGCCGCACCCGGTCACCGCGCACTACCCGGCGAGCGGGCAGCACTTCTTCGACCGGATGCGGTACGCGACCGCCTACCGCGAGACGGTGCGGCTGGCCGAGCGGCCCGCCACCGGGGACGGCTGCGTGCTGGCCGACTCCGGCGCGTACACCCTCCAGGCGCGCCGGCTGTCCCACCCCGTGGAGTCCTACGGCTACCGCCTCACCGAGCCGGACGGACGGCGCATGGTGCCCGGCCGGCTGGCCGCGCGCGGCATCCGCGGACCCGCGGTCGGGCGCCTCCAGCGCGAGGGCGTGCTGGAGACCGACGGGCGGCGGGTCACCCTTGAGGAGGTCAGCGAGGTGCGGCGCGGCCAGCGCTTCGCCTTCGTCATGGACACCCGGATGTGCGAGGGCGCACTGGAGCTGGCGGAGGGCTGCGACCTGCTGGTCATCGAGGCCACGTTCCTGGACGAGGACGCGGGGCTGGCCGAGGAGTACGGGCACCTGACGGCCGGGCAGGCGGGTCTGGTCGCGGCCCGCGCGGGCGTGCGGCACCTGGTGCTGACCCACTTCTCCCAGCGGTACACCGACCCGGACGCCTTCGCGCGCCAGGCCCGGGCGGCGGGCTACGGCGGCGGGCTGTCCGTGGCGCGCGACCTGGACCGGATTCCGGTGCCCGCGCGCGTCTGAGGCGCGTCCGGTGCCCGCGCGCGTCTGAGGCGGCGGCAGGCCCTGCCGGGGCCCGCCCGCACGGCCGCCGTACGGACGCGGGGAAACGCCCGGCGGACCGTCCGTACGCGCGTGCCGCCGCCCGCCCGCGTGTATGGACCCGCCGCCCGCCCCGGCGCCGCCGCCCCCGGCCCGCGCGTACGGACGACGGCGCGGCGTTGTCAGCGGCATCGTGCACACTGGCCCCATCCACCACCTGGCCGCGCCGGGCCGTATCCCCGGCACAGCCCGTTCCCCCACCCCCGCACCCCCTACCGTCCTGGAGCCCACGGTGACGACGACGCACGACGGCGAACAGCCGGCGGCCCGCGGTGGCGGCGCGCTGCTCGACCCGCTCGCGGCCGTGCGCGGACCGGACGACCCGCCCTGGGACGTCTACCTCACCGGCACGGTCTTCCTCGACATCATCTTCACCGGCCTGGACGCCGCGCCCGTGCGCGGCACCGAGACCTGGGCGCGGGGCATGGGGTCGAGCCCCGGCGGCGTCGCCAACATGGCCACCGCGCTCGCCCGCCTCGGCCTGCGCACCTCGCTGGCCGCCGCCTTCGGCGACGACATGTACGGCGACTACTGCCGCGAGGCTCTGGAGCGCGGCGAGGGCATCGACCTGTCGCTGTCCCGCACGATCCCCGGCTGGCACTCCCCGGTGACCGTCTCCATGGCCTACGAGGGCGAGCGCACGATGGTCTCGCACGGCCACGAGGCCCCGCCGCCCGAGGAGCCCGCCCCGGACTGCCCGCCTCCCGCGCGGGCCGCCATCACCTCACTGGTGCCCGGCGCCCGCGAGGAGTGGGTGGCGCAGGCCGCCCGCCGCGGCAGCCGGGTCTTCGCCGACGTGGGCTGGGACGACTCGGGCCGCTGGGACCCGGCCGACCTGGCCGGCCTGGAGTACTGCGAGGCCTTCCTGCCGAACGCGGCCGAGGCCATGCGCTACACCCGCACCGACTGCCCGCTCGCCGCCGCCCACGCGCTGGCCGACCGGGTGCCGCTGGCCGTCGTCACGCTGGGCGCCGAGGGGGCGTACGCGGTCGACGGGCGCACCGGCGAGACCGCGCAGGTGCCCGCGATCGCCGTGGAGGCGCTGGACCCCACCGGCGCCGGGGACGTGTTCGTGGCGGGCTTCGTCACCGGCACGCTCGCGGGCTGGCCGCTCGCGGACCGGCTCGCCTTCGCGGGCCTGACCGCGGCGCTGTCCGTGCAGGAGTTCGGCGGCTCGCTGTCCGCGCCCGGGTGGGTGGAGATCGCGGCCTGGTGGAGCCACGTGACGTCCTACGACGACCAGGACCCGGCCGCCCTGCGCCGGTACGCCTTCCTGGACGGCGTCCTGCCGGGGACCGCGCGCCCCTCGCCGCTGCGCCGGGCGGTGCCGACCATCGGGTTCCGGCACGGGTAGCGGCGGGGTGGCGCTACGGCGGATCCGGCCGGGTTCCGGGAGGTCGGGCGGGTCCGGGGGTGGTAAACCACTCGGGCCTTGTCAGTGCCCCGTCGTACGCTGGTACGCAGAGGTTGTCGAGCGGCGAGAACCAGACCTTGAGGAGGTGGGAGGAGGCCACAGAGCCGGCCCATGACGCAATCAACCACAGCACGGCAGGCCCCAGCACAGCAGGCGAGCGCGCGGTTCACCGTCCCGGCCAAACACCCGATGGTGATGGTCCTGGGCTCCGGTGACGTCCTTCTGCGGGTGATAGAGCGGGCGTTTCCGGCCACCGACATTCACGTGCGGGGCAACGAGATCAGCGCGACCGGCGACCCGGGCGAGGTCGCCCTGGTGCAGCGCCTGTTCGACGAGATGATGCTGGTGCTGCGCACCGGTCAACCGATGACGGAGGACGCGGTGGAGCGCTCGATCGCCATGCTGCGCTCGGCGGAGGACGGCGAGAGCGGCGGCGCCGACCCGACCCCGGCCCAGGTGCTCACGCAGAACATCCTCTCCAACCGCGGCCGCACCATCCGCCCCAAGACGCTGAACCAGAAGCGCTATGTCGACGCCATCGACAAGCACACGATCGTCTTCGGCATCGGCCCGGCGGGCACCGGCAAGACGTACCTGGCCATGGCCAAGGCCGTGCAGGCCCTCCAGTCCAAGCAGGTCAACCGGATCATCCTGACCCGGCCCGCGGTGGAGGCGGGGGAGCGGCTCGGCTTCCTGCCCGGCACGCTCTACGAGAAGATCGACCCGTACCTGCGCCCGCTGTACGACGCGCTGCACGACATGCTCGACCCCGACTCCATCCCCCGTCTGATGGCGGCCGGGACGATCGAGGTCGCGCCGCTGGCGTACATGCGCGGCCGCACGCTGAACGACGCCTTCATCATCCTCGACGAGGCGCAGAACACGAACGCCGAGCAGATGAAGATGTTCCTCACCCGGCTCGGCTTCGACTCCAAGATCGTCATTACGGGCGACGTGACGCAGATAGACCTGCCCAACGGCACCCGCAGCGGCCTGCGTGAGGTCCAGAAGATCCTGGACGGAGTGGCGGACGTGCACTTCTCCCAGCTCACCAGCACCGACGTGGTCCGGCACAAGCTGGTCGGCCGCATCGTGGACGCGTACGAGCGGTACGACAGCCGAAACGGACTGTGACCCGGCCGAGCCGCGCGCGGCGCCTCCGGCCGTCGGCGACCCCGGGCGGCTCCGGGCACCCTGAGCCGCCCGGGCCCGCCTGAGACACCGCAGACCACCCCCAGACCACCCGACCAGTCAGACCAGTCAGACCAGCCAGACCGGTCGGACCACCGAGACAACCCGAGAGAAGAAGATCCAAGGCTCCATGGCGATCGACGTCAACAACGAATCCGGCACGGAGTTCGACGAGCGGGCGATCCTGGACGTCGCCCGCTACGCCCTGGCCCGGATGCGCATCCACCCGCTCTCCGAGCTGTCGCTGATCGCCGTCGACGCCGACGCCATGGAGCAGCTGCACCTCCAGTGGATGGACCTGCCCGGCCCCACCGACGTGATGTCCTTCCCCATGGACGAGCTGCGCCCGCCCGCCAAGGACGACGACGAGCCGCCGCAGGGCCTGCTGGGCGACATCGTGCTGTGCCCCGAGGTGGCCAGGAAGCAGAGCCAGGAGGCGCCCACCGGGCACACGATGGACGAGGAGCTCCAGCTGCTGACCGTCCACGGCGTGCTGCACCTGCTCGGCTACGACCACGAGGAGCCGGACGAGCGGGCGGAGATGTTCGGCCTCCAAGCGGCGATCATCGACGGCTGGCGCGCCGAGCAGGGCCTCACCGGCCCGTCCCCGGCCCCCACCACCCGGTGACCGGCCGATGAGCGCTCAGGCGATCACCGCGGCCGTCCTGCTGGTCGTCGTCGCCTGGCTGGCCGCCTGCGCCGAGGCGGGCCTGGCCCGTACCACCCGGTTCCGCGCCGAGGAGGCCGTCCGCTCCGGGCGGCGGGGGGCCAAGCGGCTGATGGCCGTCGCCGAGGACCCCACCCGCTACCTCAACCTCGCCCTGCTGCTGCGCGTCGCCTGCGAGGTGGCGGCCGGCGCCGTCGTCACCTACGCGTGCGTGCGCGCCTTCGAGGACACCGGGCAGGCGCTGGCCGTCGCCATCGGCGTCATGGTGCTGGTGTCCTACGTGGCCATCGGCGTCTCGCCGCGCACCATCGGCCGCCAGCACCCGCTGGGCACGGCCACCGCCGCGGCGTACGTGCTGCTGCCGCTCGCCCGGGTCCTGGGGCCCGTGCCCCGCCTGCTGATCCTCCTGGGCAACGCCCTCACCCCGGGCAAGGGCTTCCGGCAGGGCCCGTTCGCGTCCGAGGCCGAGCTGCGCGCGATGGTCGACCTCGCCGAGCAGGAGTCGCTGATCGAGGCCGAGGAGCGCCGCATGGTGCACTCCGTCTTCCAACTCGGCGACACGCTCGTACGGGAGGTGATGGTGCCGCGCACCGACCTCGTCGTCATCGAGCGCTACAAGACCATCCGCCAGGCCCTCAGCCTCGCGCTGCGCTCCGGCTTCTCCCGCATCCCGGTGACCGGCGAGAGCGAGGACGACGTCGTCGGCATCGTCTACGTGAAGGACCTGGCCCGCAAGACGCACATCAACCGGGACGCCGAGTCCGACCTGGTGTCCACCGCGATGCGGCCCGCGGTCTTCGTCCCCGACACCAAGAACGCGGGCGACCTGCTGCGCGAGATGCAGAAGGCGCGCAACCACGTCGCCGTCGTCGTGGACGAGTACGGCGGCACGGCCGGCATCGTCACCATTGAGGACATCCTGGAGGAGATCGTCGGCGAGATCACCGACGAGTACGACCGCGAGCTGCCGCCCGTGACGGACCTGGGCGACGGCTCCTACCGGGTCACCGCCCGACTGGGGCTCGGCGACCTCGGCGAGCTGTTCGGCACCGACCTGGCGGACGAGGACGTGGAGACGGTCGGCGGGCTGCTGGCCAAGGCCCTGGGCCGGGTGCCCATCCCGGGCGCGACGGCCGAGGTGCCCGTGCCCGCGGAGGCGGCCGGGGCCGCGCCCGCCGTGCCCGGCCCGACCGCGCTGCGCCTGACCGCCGAGTCGCCCGCGGGCCGCCGCAACCGCATCGTGACCGTGCTGGTCGAACCGGTGGCGGCCGCGCAGGCGACGGCCGACGGCGTACCGGGCGGCGACGCGGCGTAGCCCGGCGCTGGGGCGGCGACGCGGCCAAGGCGCACGCCGGGGCCCTCCCCGGCCCGTCGCCACCCCGGCGGTCACCCCCCCCGGCCGTTACCCCCGCCCCGTACGGCCGTGGGCGCGCAGGCCGACGCCGACCAGCACGGCGACGGCCGCCAGCACCGCCGTGTCCACGCCGAGCGCGAGCCGCACGCCGCCGAGCGTCGCCGCGGCGAAGCTCGCGCCCCCGTCCCGCAGGGAGGCGACGTGCGCCGAGGCGAGCGAGCTGAGCAGCGGGACGCCGAGGGTGATGCCGACCTGCTGGGAGCTGGTGACCAGGCCGGTGGCCAGGCCCTGCTCGGCGTCCGACAGGCCGGAGGTGGCGATCACCCCGTAGGAGATGATCACCCACAGGTGGACGACGCTGACCAGGCTGACCGCCGCCATGGCCAGCCAGGCGCCGCCCTGCTGCCGCCCGATGCCCAGCAGCGCGGCGGTGAACGCGGCCTGCCCGAGCAGCCCGCCGACCAGCGTCGCCCGCGCCCCGAAGCGCCCGATCACCCGCGGCGCGACCAGGCCCGCCACCGCCGACAGCACCCCCTGCACTCCGAAGATGAGACCCGTGGTCAGGGCGGAAAGTTCCAGCACTTCCTGGAGATAAAGAGTCAGCAGGAAGACCACCGCGCCCATCATGGAGAAGGTGGTCAGGCCCGCCAGGTTGCCCCAGGCCACCGTGCGGCGGCGCAGCATCGGCAGCGACACCAGCGGCTGGCGGGCGCGCGACTCCACCACGCCGAACGCGGCGAGCAGCACCGCCCCGCCCGCGAGCGCCGCGACCACGTCGGGGCGCCCGAAACCGCGCTCGGCGGCGCTGGACAGCCCGTAGACCACGCCGAGCAGGCCGCCGGTGACGGTCACCGCGCCCGGCACGTCCACCCGCGGCCGCTCCGGGTGCCGCGACTCGGCCAGCACCACCGGGGCCACGGCCAGCACCAGCACGCCCGCCACGGCGAGCAGGCCCATGGTGGAGCGCCAGCCGAGCGTGTCGGTCATGCCGCCGCCCAGCACCATGCCGACGGTGAAGCCCAGCGACAGCAGGGTGCCGCTGATGCCCAGCGCCCGCGCGCGCTGCGGCCCCTCGGGGAAGGTCGTGGTGATCAGCGACATGCCGGTCGGTACGATCACGGCCGCGCCGAGGCCCTGCAGGGCGCGTGCCGCGAGGAAGACCGGCGGGTTCCAGGCGAGCGTGGCCAGCAGGGACGCCGCCGAGAACAGCACGAGCCCGGTGAGAAAGAGTTTGCGCCGCCCGTACAGGTCGGCGATCCTGCCGAACAGCAGCAGGAAGCCGGCGGACGGCAGGGCGAAGGCCGTGACCGCCCACTGGAGGTCCGCCTGGCCCATGCCGAGGTCGTCGCCGAGGGCCGGCAGCGCGACGTTCAGGATCGAGAAGTCCAGCGCGATGATGAACTGCGCGGCGCACAGCACCATCAGCACCAGTTTCGCGCGGCGCGTCATCCGCTCGGCGGGACCCGCGCCGGGCTCGCCGCCGGTGGACCCGCCGCCGGTGGACCTGCCTCCGGTGGGCTTCTGGGCGGTGGGCTCTCCGGCGGTGGGCTCGGTACGGGCCGACGGCCGGCCCGTACCGTGGGTAGGAGTCGGGGGTGTGGCAGGGGAATCGATCGCCATGACCGACAGGTTCCAACGATCGGCGAGGATGTGGGGAGCGGGCGCTTGTGCTGGTGGCCGCACCACCAGCCTCCGCCGCCGCCGGAGCGGGTCCGCGGCCGGTGGCGGCGGGCGGGCGCAGACCGACGGCCGACTCGGCCAGACCAACAGCGGACCGCGGCGGAAAGAGCAGACCAGAACGGGGGAGAGGCGTGGCACAGGCCACCGAGACGACCACCACCGGCAGGTCCCGGCGCCGGCAGGAGCTCCGGGACTTTCTCGTGAGCCGCCGGGCCCGGGTCAGCCCGGCCGAGGCGGGCCTGCCCGACAGCGGCGGCCGGCGCCGTACGCCCGGGCTGCGCCGGGAGGAGGTCGCGGTGCTGGCCGGCGTCGGCGCCTCGTGGTACCAGTGGCTTGAGCAGGGCAGGGAGATCACCGTCTCGCCGCAGGTGCTCGACGCCATCACGCGCGTGCTGCGGCTGGACGACGACGAGCGCCGCCACCTGTACGTGCTGGCCGGGCTCAACCCCCCGCTGCCGCGCCCGGTCCACGACCCGGACGACCTGTGCGAGGGCCTGCACCGGCTGATCGAGAACTGGATGCCCTACCCCGCCGTCATCATGGACCGGTACTGGAACCAGGTCGCGTACAACGAGGCGGCCGCCATGGTCCTCGGCTTCCGCCCCGGCATGCCGCAGAACTGCCTGATGTCCTACTTCACCGACTCCGTCTACCGTTCGCGCGTCACGAGCTGGGAGCGCAACGCCCCCTGCGTCGTCGCCCAGTTCCGCTTCGCCTGCTCCGAGCACCCCGACGACGAGGGCTTCGCCGCCGTGGTGGACGAGCTGTCGGAGCAGAGCGCGGAGTTCGTGGAGCTGTGGGCGCGCGGGGACGTACGGGCCGGCGGGCAGCTGGTCAAGGAGATCGAGCACCCGCTGGTCGGCACGCTGTTCCTGGAGAGCAGCCCGCTGCGCATCCCGTCCCGACCCGACCTGGTGATCGCGTTCCAGAACCCGATGCCGGGCACCGGGACCGCCGCGAAGCTGCGGTGGCTCGCCTCGCCTGAGGGCCGGCGCGGCGGGCTCTCCACGGTCGCGGGCTGACCGGCCGCCAGGAACCCGCCGCCGCCGGGAGCCGGCCCGTACCGCCCGCCCGAACCCGCCGCCGCGGGCCGCCGGGACCGGCGGTGTCAGTGCGGCCGCCTATGCTCGGGAGGCATGAGCGAAGCCGCACCCCTGGACCCCGAAGACAGCAAGATCATCACGCTGGCCCGCGCCGCCCGCGCCCGCAACGGCGTGCCCGAGGGCGCGGCCGTGCGCGACGAGACCGGCCGTACGTACGTGGCCGCGACCGTGGCGCTGGACTCCCTCCGGCTCAGCGCGCTGCGCACGGCCGTGGCGATGGCCGTCGCCAGCGGCGCGAAGTCCCTGGAGGCCGCGGCGGTCGTCACCGGGGCCGAGCAGCCCGCGGCCGAGGACCTGGCGGCCGTGCGGGACCTGGGCGGGCCGGGCACCCCGGTGCTGCTGGCGGGCCCGGACGGGACCTGGCGCGCCACGACTCCCGCGTGACTCCGGCCTGACTCCGGCCTGACGGGGCATCCGGCCGCCTGCTCTCCGGCCCGCTCCATAGCCGATGGTTATGGACCCAGGTCTTGGACGGCGGCCGGACCCGCGGGCGAGGCTGGTTACCCGCCGGGGGACGCGCCCCGGCGGACCACCGCCGGTCCCGCACCCCGAGACGAGGAGCCACCCGTGACCGCGATCCCCGCCCGTACCCTCGGCGACGACCTGACGGCTTCCGCCATCGGCTTCGGCGCGATGGTCCTGTCACCCGGCATGTACGGGCAGACCGACGACGAGCGCGGCCTGGCCGCCCTGCGCGCCGCCCTGGACGCGGGCGCCACCCTCATCGACACCTCGGACGGCTACGGCCTGGACGGCCACAACGAGCGCCTGGTCGGCGAGGCCGTCAAGGGCCGCCGCGACGAGGTCGTCATCGCCACCAAGTTCGGCTTCCGCCTCCCCGAGGGCGTGCCGGGCCACACCTTCCCCGTCCGCTACGAGTTCGGCGAGCTGGCCGTCAACGCCGAACCCCGGTACGTGCGCGGCTACGCCGAGACCTCGCTGCGCACCCTCGGCACCGACCACATCGACCTGTACTACCCGCACTTCCCGGACCCGACGGTGCCCATCGAGGACACCGTCGGCGCGGTCGCCGAGCTGATCGACGACGGCCTGGTGCGGCACCTGGGCCTGTCCAACGTCACCGCCGACCAACTGCGCCGCGCCCACGCCGTGCACCCGGTCGCCGCCGTGCAGGCCCAGTGGTCGATGTGGACGCCGGTGGACCCCGACCTGCTGGCCGCCGCCCGCGAGCTGGGCGTCGGCGTGGTGGCCTGGAGCCCGCTCGGCAGCGGCTTCCTCACCGGCACCGTCCAGGACATCCAGGGCGACGACTTCCGCCGCTTCATCCCCCGCTTCCAGGACGCGAACCTCAAGGCCAACAACGACCGTTTCGCGCCGCTGCGCACCCTCGCCGGCGAGCTGGGCATCACCCCGGGGCAGCTCGCGCTCGCCTGGCTGCTGCACGCGGACGAGCACGTCGTGCCCATCCCCGGCAGCCGCACCCCCGCCCACATCGCCGAGAACCTGGCGGCCGCACGCGTCGCGCTCACCCCCCAGACGCTGGCCCGCGTCGACGAGGCGCTGGCCGGATTCGCGCCGGAGGGCACCGGCACCCTGCTCGGCTGAACCCGCCGGCCCGGTTCACGTCCCACGGCCGTGGGACGGGCCCGGCGGGCCCCGGCCGCGGGCCCGGCCGGGCGGGGCACTGGCCGGGCCCGTGATCGGGGAGAATGGGCGGCATGAGCGACCCCACCCCGCCGTCCGCCGCCCCGCCCGCGTCCGGGCCCACGCCCCGGACGGCACCGCACCGCTCGGGCTTCGCCTGCTTCGTCGGCCGCCCCAACGCGGGCAAGTCGACCCTGACGAACGCGCTGGTGGGCACGAAGGTCGCGATCACCTCCAACCGCCCGCAGACCACCCGGCACACCGTGCGCGGCATCGTGCACCGCCCCGACGCGCAGCTCGTGCTGGTGGACACGCCGGGCCTGCACAAGCCGCGCACCCTGCTGGGCGAGCGGCTGAACGACGTGGTGCGCACCACCTGGGCCGAGGTCGACGTCATCGGCTTCTGCCTGCCCGCCGACCAGCGCACCGGCCCCGGCGACCGCTTCATCGCCGCCGAGCTGGCCGCCATCCGCAAGACGCCGAAGGTGGCCGTCGTCACCAAGACCGACCTGGTCGAGCCCGAGCGGCTGGCCGAGCGGCTGCTGGCCGTCGACCAGCTCGGCAGGGAGCTGGGCATCGAGTGGGCCGAGATCGTGCCGGTGTCCGCCGTGGACGCCGAGCGGGCCGCGGGCGGGGAGCGCGGGGCCGGCGGACGGCCGGCCGAGGGCCGGGAAGGCGGCGGCCGGGGCGCCGGGCGCGGGGCGGGCCAGGTCGGGCTGCTCGCCGACCTGCTGGTGCCCCTGCTGCCCGAGGGCCCGCCGCTGTACCCCGAGGGCGACCTGACCGACGAGCCCGAGCAGGTCATGGTCGCGGAGCTGATCCGCGAGGCGGCCCTGGAGGGCGTACGGGAGGAGCTGCCGCACTCGATCGCCGTGGTCGTGGAGGAGATGGTGCCGCGCGAGGACCGGCCCGCCGACCGGCCGCTGCTGGACGTGCACGCCACGCTGTACATCGAGCGCCCCAGCCAGAAGGGCATCGTGATCGGCCCGAAGGGCGCCCGCCTGAAGCACGTCGGGACCACCTCGCGCCGGCACATCGAGGCCCTGCTGGGCACCCCGGTCTACCTGGACCTGCACGTGAAGGTGGCCAAGGACTGGCAGCGCGACCCGAAGCAGCTGCGCAGGCTCGGCTTCTGAAGCCCCACGGCACGCCCCGGCCCGGACCCCGGCGCCGCGCCGGGATCCGGGACGTACGCGGCGGCGGGCCGGGGTCCGGGACGTACGCGGCGGCGGGCCGCCGCTAGGCGCCCTCCTTCAGGACCGTGCGCACCAGCTCCCGCTGGGCGTCGGTCAGGTGGGGGTCGGCGCAGTGGGCCGTGCGGCCGTCGACGGTGATCTCGTAGCTGAAGCCGTCCGGGACGCCGCGGACCGGCCCGGCCCGCCCCGTCTCGACGGCCTGCTGCGCCAGGGCGCGCAGGTGCCGCTCGTCGGGCCGGCCGGCGGTGTCCAGCTCGGCCCGGCGCGGGATGCCCGCGAAGCCCCCGGTGCGGATGACTCGGATGCGCATGGCCCACGAATACCCGGTCTGGGCCCCGCCTCACCCGGTGGGGACGCCGACCTGGGACCACGCCTTGAGTACGGCCTCGCGCTCGGCGCCGTCGCCGCCGTAGCGCGTCGTGGCCGCCGCCGCGGTCAGCCGCGCGAAGTCCGCGAACTCCGCGTCGGCGGCCAGGTCGCCGCCGGTCAGCACGTCGTACCAGATCTGCCCGGCCTTCTCCCAGGCGTGCCCGCCGATCTCCTGGGCGACGAGGTAGAAGGCGTGGTTGGGGATGCCGGAGTTGATGTGGACGCCGCCGTTGTCGCTGGAGGTGCGCACGTAGTCGGCCATCGTGGCGGGCTGCGGGTCCTTGCCGAGCACGTCGTCGTCGTACGCCGTGCCCGGGGCCTTCATGGACCGCAGCGCCACGCCGCTGACGGCCTCTGCGAGCAGCCCGGCGCCGATCAGCCAGTCGGCCTGGTCGGCGGTCTGGCCGAGCTGGTACTGCTTGACCAGGGAGCCGAAGACGTCGGACATCGACTCGTTGAGCGCGCCGGACTGGCCGTAGTACTCCAGGTTGGCGCTGTACTGGGTGACGCCGTGCGTCAGCTCGTGGCCGACCACGTCGACCGGGATGGTGAAGTCCAGGAAGAGGTCGCCGTCGCCGTCGCCGAAGACCATGCGCTCGCCGTCCCAGAACGCGTTGCCGTACTCGTGGCCGTAGTGGACGGTGGCGTCCAGCGGCAGGCCCGAGCCGTCGATGGAGTGCCGCCCGTACGCCTTCAGGTACAGCTCGAAGGTGGCGCCGAGCCCGGCGTAGGCGCGGTTGACGGTGGCGTCCTTGGTGGGCTTGTCGCCCTCGCCGCGCACCTTCCTGCCCGGCAGCGTCTCGTGGTGCTTGGCGTCGTAGATGGTGCGCCGCGGCTGGTCGGCCGGCCCGGGCCTAGGCGCGGCGGCGGCGACGCCGCGGACCGTGGTCATGCGGCGGCGGGTGCGCTGGAGAGCGTCGTGTTCGAGGGTGCGGCGGGCCCGCTCGTACCGGGCCGCGTCGTCGGCGCCGGCCAGCTTGTCCAGGACATGCGGCGGAATGATGGTGCAGAAGACGGGATTTCCCTTGGCGTCCATGCGGGTGAATGTCGCCCTGCGTTGCGCACCGGTAAACACGGCGTTGCCGCGAATGCAGCGAAAGAGTGAGAGGCGCCCGGTACGATTGACGGGATCCTGCGGTCCGAATCGTGATACGAGTGGCCGCTGTCGCGCGACTCGGCTAGTGTGGCGGGCATCATGCGTTTCGGGCTGCTTCTTCTTAGCTGCCGCGGCGAGGGCCTGTAGTCGACGGCCGACCCCCTCCCCGCGGAGTCCGGCGCTGCCTGGCGGCGCCTCGTCGGCCCCAGCGGACTTCGGTCCCGGACCACGAGGAAACCCCACCCGATCATGAGTACCTCCGAGCAGACCTTCGGCGGACGTGCCGTCGGCCGGCCCACGCCCGTCACCGCCGCGACCGTCACCCAGCGCCCCTCGGGCATGCCGGTGCGCAGGTACCGGCCGTACGAGGCCGTGGACCTGCCCGACCGCACCTGGCCGGACCGGCGCATCACCAAGGCCCCGCGCTGGCTGTCCACCGACCTGCGGGACGGCAACCAGGCGCTGATCGACCCCATGACCCCCGCCCGCAAGCGTGAGATGTTCGACCTGCTGGTGCGCCTGGGCTTCAAGGAGATCGAGGTCGGCTTCCCCTCCTCCGGTCAGACCGACTACGACTTCGTACGGTCGATCATCGAGGAGGACGCGATCCCGGAAGACGTGACGATCTCCGTCCTGACGCAGGCGCGCGACGAGCTGATCGAGCGCACCGTGGACTCGCTGCGCGGCGCCCGCCGCGCGACCGTGCACCTGTACAACGCCACGGCGCCGGTCTTCCGCCGCGTCGTCTTCCGTGGCTCCCGCGACGAGGTGCGGCAGATCGCCGTCGACGGCACCCGGCTGGTGATGGAGTACGCCGACAAGATCCTCGGCGACCGCACCGTCTTCGGCTACCAGTACAGCCCCGAGATCTTCACGGACACCGAGCTGGACTTCGCACTGGAGGTCTGCGAGTCCGTGATGGACGTGTGGCAGCCGGAGGAGGGCCGGGAGATCATCCTCAACCTGCCCGCCACCGTGGAGCGCTCCACGCCGTCCACGCACGCCGACCGCTTCGAGTGGATGGGCCGGCACCTGTCGCGCCGGGCGTACGTATGCCTGTCGACGCACCCGCACAACGACCGGGGCACGGCCGTCGCCGCCGCCGAGCTGGCCGTCATGGCGGGCGCGGACCGGGTGGAGGGCTGCCTGTTCGGACAGGGCGAGCGCACCGGCAACGTGGACCTGGTCACCCTGGGCATGAACCTCTTCTCGCAGGGCGTCGACCCGCAGATCGACTTCTCGCGGATCGACGACATCCGCCGTACCGCCGAGTACTGCAACCAGATGGAGATCCACCCGCGCCACCCGTACGCGGGCGACCTGGTCTACACCGCCTTTTCCGGCTCCCACCAGGACGCCATCAAGAAGGGCTTCGAGGCGATGGCCGCCACCGCCGAGGAGCGCGGCGCGGCCGTGGACGACCTGACGTGGGAGGTCCCGTACCTGCCCATCGACCCCAAGGACGTGGGCCGCAGCTACGAGGCGGTCATCCGCGTCAACTCGCAGTCCGGCAAGGGCGGCGTGGCGTACGTGCTGAAGAACGAGCACCGGCTGGACCTGCCGCGCCGGATGCAGATCGAGTTCTCGAAGATTATTCAGGCCAAGACGGACGCCGAGGGCGGCGAGGTCACTGCGGCACAGATCTGGTCGGTTTTCCAGGACGAGTACCTGCCCGTCCCCGGACAGGCGTGGGGCCGGGTCGCGCTGCGCACCGCGCAGACCTCCACCACCAGCGACGGCACGGACGCGCTCACCGTCGAGGCCGTGGTGGACGGCGCCGACGCGGTGCTGACCGGCTCCGGCAACGGCCCGCTGGCCGCCTTCGTGGACGCGCTGTCCGCGCTCGACGTGGACGTGCGCGTGCTGGACTACAGCGAGCACACCCTCAGCGAGGGCGCCGAGGCGCAGGCCGCGGCGTACGTCGAGTGCGCGGTCGCCGGGCAGGTGCTGTGGGGCGTCGGCGTCGACGCCAACATCGTGCGCGCCTCCCTGAAGGCCGTGGTCTCCGCGGTCAACCGCGCCCACCGCTGAGGCCACCGGAACCCGCGCCACCGCGTTGACGCCCCGTCCCCCCATGTGGGGGGCGGGGTTCCGCATGTGGCTGGTTGTCTACGCACGGGTACTGACGGCACCTCCCCGATGTGGCTAGCATCACGTCACGCGGCACTGTGGCCGAAGCGTTATGGAGGTGCAACGTGGTGCACGCGCAAGACCCACGTCGTCGGGCCCTGTGTGTGGTAGGCGTACGCACTCAGTGGCGGACCGTGGGCGACGGAGAGTTCTTCTGCCCCGAGTGCGGGGGCGATCGCAACTACCGCCGCCGCACCGGCCACCGCCGCATCGTCGTCCTGGGCCTGCCGCTCATCCCGCGCGGGCCCGCCGCTCCCGTCGTGGAGTGCACCGCCTGCCGCGGCCGGTTCGGCACGGACGTGCTCGGCCACCCCACCACCACCCGCTTCTCCGCGATGCTGCGCGACGCCGTGCACACCGTCGCCCTCGCCGTGCTCACCGCGGGCGGCACCGGCTCCGCCCCGGTGCGCGCGGCGGCGGTCGACGCGGTGCGCGCGGCGGGCTTCCCGGACTGCACCGAGGAGCAGCTGCTCACCCTCATCGAGGCCCTGGCCGCCGACACCGGCCGGCTGCCCGGCGCGTGTCCGGACGCGCCGGGCGGCCTGACGCCGTGCGGCACCGCGCTGGCCATAGAGCTGCACGAGGCACTGGAGCCGCTGGCCCCGCACCTGGCGCCGACCGGGCGGGAGAGCATCCTGCTCCAGGGCGCGCGGATCGCGGTGGCCGACGGCCCGTACCGGCCCGCCGAGCGGGCGGTGCTGGAGACGGTGGGCGGGGCGCTGATGCTCGGGCCCGACGACGTCGCCCGGCTGCTGGCCGCCCCGCGCACGCCGTCGTAGGCGCACCGGCGGGCTCCCGGGACGGACCGCGTACCGTACGTGTCGCGCGCCGTGCACACGGCACGCGACACGGAAGGAGCCCCGCCATGTCCGGCACTCTCCAGAGCCTCCACGGCACGCCCGTCTTCGTGTGCGCGGATGACGGCGAACCGCTGCGCACGGCCCGGGACGCGCTGGACGTCATCGGCGAGGCCGGATACCTCGGCGCCGACTGGGTCGCCCTGCCCGCCGCCCGCCTGGCCGACGACTTCTTCCAACTGCGTACGGGCGTCGCCGGGGAGATCGTCCAGAAGTTCGCCAACTACCGCCTGCGCCTGGCCGTCCTCGGCGACGTCTCCCGGCACACCGCCGCCAGCACGGCGCTGCGGGACTTCGTCCGCGAATGCGACCGGGGAAACCAGCTGTGGTTCCTGCCCGACCTGGCCGCGCTCGGCGGACGGCTGGCGGCCGCCGCCGGGTGAGGGCCTGCCCGGGGGCCTGCCGGGTGCCTGGTGGGGCCTACCGGGGGTGGATGCCGCCGTCCAGGCTCAGCACCTGGTTGGTGAGGTAGCCGTTGCGCAGGACGGCCATGGCCAGGTCGGCCACCTCCTCCGGCCGCCCGTACCGGCCGACCGGTACGCCCCGCCGGTGCGCACCGCCGGGCGGGGCCCGCACCGGCGGGCGTCCGGCGTGCGGAAGAATGGGCCCATGAGCCTGTTCCGCGACGACGGCATCGTGCTGCGCACCCAGAAGCTGGGCGAGGCGGACCGGATCATCACCCTGCTCACCCGCGGCCACGGCCGGGTGCGGGCGGTGGCGCGCGGCGTGCGGCGCACGAAGTCGAAGTTCGGGGCGCGGCTTGAGCCGTTCGCGCACGTCGACGTGCAGTTCTTCGCGCGCGGCGGCGAACTGGTGGGCCGCGGGCTGCCGCTGTGCACGCAGACCGAGACCATAGCCCCGTACGGCGGCGCCCTGGTCGGCGACTACGCCCGCTACACGGCGGGCACGGCGATGCTGGAGACCGCCGAGCGGTTCACCGACCACGAGGGCGAGCCCGCCGTGCAGCAGTACCTGCTGCTCGTCGGCGCGCTGCGGACGCTGGCGGGCGGGGCGCACGAGCCCGGGCTGGTGCTCGACGCGTTCCTGCTGCGGTCGCTCGCCGTCAACGGGTACGCGCCCAGCTTCCGCGACTGCGCCCGGTGCGGGCTGCCGGGACCCAACCGGTTCTTCTCGGTGGGCGCGGGCGGGGCCGTGTGCGGGGACTGCCGGGTGCCCGGCAGCGTCGTACCCTCCGCGGAGGCGCTGGTGCTGCTGGGCGCGCTGCTGACGGGCGACTGGGAGACGGCGGACGCGTGCGAACCGCGGCACGCGCGGGAGGGCAGCGGCCTGGTCGCCGCCTACCTGCACTGGCACCTGGAGCGGGGGCTGAGGTCGCTGCGCTACGTCGAGCGGTAGCGGGCCCAGGCAGTGCGACAGCGGGCAAGGCTGTGCGGTAGGCGGGCAGGATTGTGCGGTAGGCGGGCAGGGTTGTGCGGTGACGGACGGCCGCCGCGCGGCAGCGGCGCGGCGGGGCCCGGCCCGGCGGTACGGTCGGACACGAGCGAGCGACGAGCACGAGGAGAGACGTGGCACCCATGGCACGACGCGGCGTACTGGGCCGCCATCGGCGGACGTACCGGACCCCGGATCCGCACCCGTCCGGCGCCCGGCCACCGAAGATCCCCGGCGAGCTGGTGCCGGGCCACGTGGCCGTCGTCATGGACGGCAACGGCCGCTGGGCCAAGCAGCGCGGGCTGCCGCGCACCGAGGGGCACAAGGTCGGCGAGGGGGTGGTGCTCGACGTCCTCAACGGCTGCCTGGAGATGGGTATCAAGAACCTGTCCCTGTACGCCTTCTCCACCGAGAACTGGAAGCGCTCGCCCGACGAGGTGCGCTTCCTGATGAACTTCAACCGCGACGTGATCCGCCGCCGCCGCGACCAGATGGACGAACTCGGCATCCGCATCCGCTGGATGGGCCGCATGCCCAAGCTGTGGAAGAGCGTCGTGCAGGAGCTCCAGATCGCGCAGGAGCAGACCCGCGACAACGACGCCATGACGCTCTACTTCTGCGTCAACTACGGCGGCCGGGCGGAGATCGCGGACGCGGCGGCCGCCATCGCCGCGGACGTACGGGCCGGAAGGCTCGACCCGCGGAAGGTCACCGAGCGGACCATCGCCAAGTACCTGTACTACCCCGACATGCCGGACGTGGACCTCTTCCTGCGGCCCTCGGGCGAGCGGCGCACGTCCAACTACCTGCTCTGGCAGAGCGCGTACGCGGAGATGGTCTACCAGGACGTGCTGTGGCCGGACTTCGACCGCCGCGACCTGTGGCGCGCGTGCGTGGAGTACGCCTCCCGGGACCGCCGCTTCGGCGGCGCGGTGCCGAACGAGGTGCCGCCGGACGAGCAGCGCTGACCCGTCGGCCGGAACGGGGGAGCGCGGCCCGCCCCGGCGGCGTCCGGCGTCCGGCGCACGTGCGTACGGGCCGCGCCCGGGCCCGTACGTGCTTCCCGGGCCCGTACGCGGTCCTTGCTGCCCGTATGCGGTCTCCGCTGCCCGTACGCGCTCGTGCTGCCCCTGCGTGCTACCGCGCGGCCGCCGCCGCGCAGTCCTCGCACGTACCGAAGATCTCGATGGTGTGGGCCACGTCCACGAAGCCGTGCTCCGCCGTGATCGCCTCGGCCCACTTCTCCACCGCCGGGCCCTCCACCTCCACCGCCTTGCCGCAGCTGCGGCAGACCAGGTGGTGGTGGTGGCCGCTGCTGCACCTGCGGTACACGGCCTCGCCGTCCGAAGTGCGCAGGACATCGACCTCGCCCGCGTCGGCGAGGGACTGCAACGTGCGGTAGACCGTGGTCAGACCGACCGACTCGCCGCGGTGCTTGAGGATGTCGTGCAGCTCCTGAGCGCTGCGGAACTCGTCCACCTCGTCCAGCGCCGCCGCAACGGCCGCGCGCTGTCGGGTGGCACGACCGCGCACTGGGGGATTTGCGGTCGCCACGACTGCCTCCTCAACGTCGCCTGCCCCCGTCGCACATCTGCCTGGCCATTGTGCCAGCTAATGCCGTCGGTCCGGGACAGGGCCTGTTCTCACCGCACGCCGGGCGGGAGTCCCGCTCCGTCGGCTCCGGAGCGCGCGCCGGGCACCTCGGCGCGCGCCACGGCTGCCGGTGCGCCGGTCCGCGCCCCGGACGCGGCTGCCGCCTCCTCGGCCGCCGCGGCCCGGCGGGCGCGTTTTCTGGCCAGCGGGGCGGCGAGCGCGGTGACCACGACGAAGGCGCCGATGGCCAGCACGACGATGCTCGCGCCGGGCGGCACGTCCTGGTAGAAGGAGAACACCGTGCCCGACAGCGTCACCACCACCCCGATGCCCACCGCGAACGCCAGCGTCGCGCCGAAGCCGCGAGTGGCCTGCTGGGCGGCGGCCACGGGCACCACCATCAGCGCGCTGACCAGCAGCAGGCCCACGACCCGCATGGCGACGGTGACGGTCACCGCGGCCGTGACGGCGAGCAGCAGGTTCAGCAGCCGCACCGGCAGGCCGGTCACCCGCGCGAACTCCTCGTCCTGGCAGACCGCGAACAGCTGCCGCCGCAGCCCCAGGGTGATCAGCACGACGAGCCCGGCGAGCCAGCACACCGTCTGCACGTCCTGCGGCGAGACGGTGGTGATCGAGCCGAAGAGGTAGGTGGTGAGGTTGGCGTTGGAGCCGTTCGGCGCGAGGTTGATCAGCATGACGCCGCCCGCCATGCCGCCGTAGAAGAGCATGGCGAGCGCGAGGTCGCCGCGCGTCTTGCCGTACCAGCGGATCAGCTCCATCGCCACCGCGCCGAGCGCGGCCACGGCCACGGCCGTCCACACCGGGTCGGCGCCGGTGAGGAAGCCGAGGGCCACGCCGGTGAGGGCCACGTGCCCGATGCCGTCGCCCATGATCGCCTGGCGGCGCTGGACCAGGTAGATGCCGACGGCGGGCGCGGTGACGCCGACCAGCACGGCGGCGAGCAGGGCCCGCTGCATGAACGCGTAGTCGAGGACTTCCAGAGGCATGTCAGGTCAGCAGTCCCGTCGAGATCGGCCGGCCGCCGCGCACCGCGTCCGGGCCCGCGTGCGGGTGGATGTGCTCGTGGCCGGGCAGCGCGTGCTGGCCCACGGCCCGCGGCGGCGCGCCGTCGTGCACGACGCGGCCGTCGCGCAGCACCACGGCCCGGTCGATCAGCGGCTCCAGCGCGCCCAGCTCGTGCAGTACCAGCAGCACGGTGACGCCCGCGGCCACCTCCTCGCGCAGCGTCGCGGCGAGTACGTCCTGGCTGGCCAGGTCCACGCCGGCCATCGGCTCGTCCATGATCAGCAGCTCGGGGCGGCCGGCCAGCGCGCGGGCGATCAGCACCCGCTGGTGCTGGCCCCCGGACAGCGCGTTGACCGAGTCCCGGGCCCGGTCGGCCAGGCCCACCCGCTCCAGGGCCGCGTGCACCGCGGCCCGGTCGTCGCCGCGCAGCGGGCCCAGCCGCCTGCGGGCCAGCCGCCCGGAGGAGACCACCTCCCGGACGGTGGCGGGCACGCCGGCGGCCGCGGTGGTGCGCTGCGGTACGTACCCGACGCGGGCCCAGTCGCGGAAGCGGCGGCGCGGGAGGCCGAACAGCTCCAGCTCGCCGCCGGTCAGCGGGACCTGCCCGACGACGGCGCGCACGGCGGTGGACTTGCCCGAGCCGTTGGCGCCGAGCAGGGCGACCACCTCGCCGCGCCGCACGCTCAGGTCGACGCCGCGCAGCACCGGGCGCGCGCCGAGGGAGGCGGTCGCGCGGCGCAGCGACACGACCGGCTCACCGGGGGCACCGGACCTCCGCCCGGGACCCTGAGCACCCGGACCCTGAGCACCCGGACCCTGAGAACCCGGAACCGGACGACCGGAATCCGGTATGCCCGCTATATCTGATGAACCCGCTTCCGGCATTGTCTGGCCTTCCCCTGGTCCTTCTCGCTACTTTACGGCTTTTCGGTGCTGCGGCGGCGACCCGCCCGTCCCGCCTTTCGGGTTCCCGGCCGTCCCCGACCGTCGTCGGCCGCCCCGGTGGCCGCGCCCGGTCCGTCCCGCCGTATGGGCGGGTGCGCCCCGGCCGGCGCGCGGCCACCGGCGGCCGCTGCTACCCGGCGCCGAGCGCCGTGCGCAGCGCCTTCAGGTTCGACCGCATCACCGCCAGGTAGTCGCGGCCCCGGGACTCGTCCGTGATGCCCTCGATCGGGTCGAGCACGTCCGTCTTGAGCTTGAGGTCGCCCGCCAGGGTCTGCGCGGTCTTCGGGCTGGCCAGCGTCTCGAAGAAGACCGTGCCGACCTTGTCCTTCTTCGCGGTCGCGTGCAGGTCGCGGATGCGGGCGGGGCTGGGCTCGGACTCCGGGTCGATACCGGAGATGGCCTCCTGCTCCAGCCCGTAGCGCTCGGCGAGGTAGCCGAAGGCGGCGTGGGTGGTGATGAACGTGTCCGAGGTGCGGTCGCGCAGGCCCTCGCGGTACTCGCGGTCGAGCGTGCCCAGCTCCTTGACGAGGGCGGCGGCGTTCTTCCGGAAGTCGGCGGCGTGGTCGGGGTCGGCCTTCTCCAGGGCCTTGCCGACGCCCTTGGCGACCTCGGCGTAGCGGACCGGGTCCAGCCACACGTGCGGATCGGCGCCGGCGTCCTCGCCGTGGTCCTCGTGCTCGTCGTGGCCGTGGCCGTCGACCTCCGTGCCGTGGTCCTCCAGGGTGGTGTACGAGGTGGCCTCGGCGACGTGCTTCGGCTTCGCCTGCTCGACCGCCTCGTCCACGGACGGCTGTACGCCCTTGAGGTACACCACCAGGCCCGCCTCGCCGAGCCGGGCGGTCTGCTTGGGGCTGATCTCCAGGTCGTGCGGCTCCACGCCGGGCTTGGTCAGGCCGGTCACCGCGACGTGGCCGCCGCCGATCCGCTCGGCGAGGTACTGCATCGGGTAGAACGACGCCACGACGTCCAGCTTGCCGTTGTGGTGCCCGCCCGCCGCGTCGTCGGACGAGGAGCAGGCGGCGAGCGTGACCAGGCCGAGTGCGGCGGCCGTGGCGACGCCGAGAGGCAGGACTGTCGTACGTATGTTCATGACTCCCATTTTCAACAAAAATGGAAACGATTGTCAACAAGCGGGACGGTGGCGACGCGGCGCCCCGGCCCGGTTACGGATTTGATCCGGGGGGTGCCATCGCCGGTAACCTGAGGCATTCCCGGGGCACGCCGCCTTTCGGCCGCACACCGGCCATCACCGTTCACAGCCGTCACCACGTCACCATGAAGAGAGCACCGTGGCCGCCGACAAGATCGACACCATCGTCAGCCTGAGCAAGCGCCGTGGCTTCGTCTACCCGTGCAGCGAGATCTACGGCGGCCAGCGCGCCGCCTGGGACTACGGACCTCTCGGCGTGGAGCTGAAGGAGAACCTCAAGCGCCAGTGGTGGCGGGCGACGGTCACCTCGCGGGACGACGTCGTCGGCCTGGACTCCTCGGTGATCCTGGCGCGCGAGGTGTGGGAGGCGTCCGGGCACGTCGCCACCTTCACCGACCCGCTCACCGAGTGCACCTCCTGCCACAAGCGGTTCCGCGCGGACCACCTGATCGAGGCGTACGAGGCCAAGCACGGCCGGGAGCCCGCGGGCGGCCTCGCCGACCTGAACTGCCCGCACTGCGGCGCCAAGGGCGGCTTCACCGAGCCCAAGCAGTTCTCCGGCCTGCTGGCCACGCACCTCGGCCCGACCCAGGACTCCGGCTCGCTCGCCTACCTGCGCCCGGAGACCGCGCAGGGCATCTTCACCAACTTCCTCGCCGTCCAGCAGAGCTCGCGCAAGAAGCCGCCGTTCGGCATCGCGCAGACCGGCAAGTCCTTCCGCAACGAGATCACGCCGGGCAACTTCATCTTCCGTACCCGCGAGTTCGAGCAGATGGAGATGGAGTTCTTCGTCAAGCCGGGCGAGGACGAGCACTGGCACCAGTACTGGATGGACCAGCGCTGGAACTGGTACCGCGACCTCGGCCTGCGCGAGGAGAACATGCGCTGGTACGACCACCCGAAGGAGAAGCTCTCCCACTACTCCAAGCGCACCGCCGACATCGAGTACCGCTTCAACTTCGGCGGCACCGAGTTCGCCGAGCTGGAGGGCGTGGCCAACCGCACCGACTACGACCTCAAGGCCCACTCGGCCGCCTCCGGCCAGGACCTGTCGTACTTCGACCAGGAGGCCGGCGAGCGCTGGACCCCGTACGTGATCGAGCCCGCCGTCGGCCTCAACCGCGCCATGCTGGCCTTCATGCTCGACGCGTACGTCGAGGACGAGGCGCCCAACGCCAAGGGCAAGATGGAGAAGCGCGCCGTGATGCGGCTCGACGCGCGACTGGCCCCGGTCAAGGTCGCCGTGCTGCCGCTGTCCCGCAACCCGCAGCTGTCGCCCAAGGCCAAGGGCCTCGCCGCCGACCTGCGCAAGCTGTGGAACATCGAGTTCGACGACGCGGGCGCCATCGGCCGCCGCTACCGCCGCCAGGACGAGATCGGCACGCCCTTCTGCGTCACCGTCGACTTCGACACGCTGGAGGACAACGCGGTGACCGTGCGCGAGCGCGACACCATGAAGCAGGAGCGCGTCTCGCTCGACCAGATCCAGTCCTACCTCGGCGGGCGCCTGATCGGCTGCTGAGGCACGCGCACGGCGCGGGCGGGGTCCTTCCGGGCCCCGCCCGCGCCTTCGGCCGAGCGGTCGGCCGATGGCGGGTGTGCCCACCCGTCACCCGGCGGCCTCCGCCGCCCGCGCGGCGCCGCGCGGGCCTTCCGCCCCCGGCCCGGAGCCGACCGTCGGGCCGTCCACCCGGCGCGGCATGCGCAGGCTGAGCAGCGCGGTCAGCGCGATGACGGCGAGTTGTACGCCGAGCGTGTCGACCAGCGCGTCCCGCATGCCCGCGGACGGCTCGATCGCCAGGAACAGGGAGCCGAGCGACGCCACGCCCAGCGCGACCGACGCCTGCTGGGTGGTGACCATGACGCCGCCGCCCACTCCGGCGCGGTCGGCGGGCACGTCCGCCAGCACGATCCGGAACAGCACCGGAAGCTGGAGGCCCTGCCCGAAGCCGGCCAGCGCGATGCCCGCGAGCAGGGGCGCCAGCGGCGGGTGCGGCCAGCCGTGCAGCAGGCTCAGCAGCACGCCCGCGATGCCCACGCCCTGGAGCACCGAACCGGCGGTCACCACCCGGCTGCCGTACCGGCCCACCAGGCGCGGGCTCGACAGCGAGGACACCAGGAAGGCGACGGCCATCGGAGACAGCGCCAGGCCGGCCCCCACCGGCCCGTAGTGCAGGCCCTGCTGAAGCCCCACGGCCATGACGAACATGAAGCCGCCGAAGCCCAGACTGAACGGCACCAGCGCCGCCAGACCGCGCCGCGGGCCGTGCAGCGCGAACAGGCTCGGCGGCACCAGCGGAATCCGCTCGGCGCCCCGCCGACCCACCGGACCCTCGCCCGCCGTCCGCCCGGTGCGCTCGATGCGCCGCTCCACGGCCCAGAAGGCGGCCGCGACGAAGGGGAACGAGCCCAGGGCCACCCAGGTCCACGTCGGCCAGCCCGCCGCCCGCCCCTCGGTCAGCGGCAGGAGCAGGGTGATCAGCGTGAGCGCGAGCAGAACCGTGCCGACGCCGTCGACCCGCGCGGGCCGCGCGGAACGCGTGTCGGGGACCGCGCGCACCGCCAGCAGCAGACCGGCCACCGCGACCGGCACGTTGACCAGGAACACCGCGCGCCACCCGCTGCCCGCGATGTCCGCGGCGACCAGCAGGCCGCCGAGGATCTGCCCCGCCACCATGGCCACGCCGCCCGTGGCGCCGTACATGCTCAGCGCGCGGACCCGGCGCTGCCCCTCGGTGGTGGACTGGATGGTCGCGAGCACCTGGGGCAGCAGCAGCGCGGCGGAGGCGCCCTGGGCCACGCGCGCGGCCACGAGGGTGCCCGCGTCCGGCGCGAACCCGCAGGCCGCGGAGGTCAGCCCGAAGGCCGCCATGCCGCCGATGAACAGCCGCCGGCGGCCGAAGGCGTCGCCGAGCCGGCCGCCCAGGACGAGCAGCACCGCGTAGGCGACGCCGTACCCCGCCACCACCAGTTCCAGCAGCGCGGGCCCGGCGTCCAGGTCGCGCTCCATGGTGGGCAGGGCCACGTTGACGATGAAGTTGTCGATCATCGGCAGGGCCGCGCCCACCAGCAGGGTGAACAGGCCGAGCGGGCTCAGCGCGGCGGCCGGTCCGGCCGCGCCACGCGCGGATGCCGCCGGGGGCCGGGGTGACGGCGTCGGCGGGGTGACAGGTATCGAGGATCGTGTTTCACTCACCCCACGACGATCAGCCTCGGCGCAGCGTGGTACCAGAGCTTTCTTATCCTGGTACAAGAACTACCTGGCAACGGGATGAGCTGTCCGGCACCCTGGAATCCATGACGACCACGGCCCACCAGGCGGCAGCGGAATCCGACATCCGCCGAAGCGAGCTGGCCGCTTTCCTGCGCAGCCGCCGCGAGCGGATCGCCCCCGAGCAGGTCGGCCTGCCGCGCGGCCGCCGCAGGCGCACGCCCGGCCTGCGCCGCGAGGAGGTCGCGCAGCTCGCCGCGGTCGGCGTCACCTGGTACACGTGGCTTGAGCAGGGTAGAGACATCCACGTCTCCGCGCAGGTCCTCGACGCCATCGCCCGCGGGCTCCAGCTCGACCGCAGCGAGCGCACGCACCTGTTCGCGCTCGCCGGGGCGGTCGACCCCAGCCCCGGCAGCGAGTGCACCGGAGTCCCCGACAGCCTCCGCACACTGCTGGCCCAACTGGAGCCCATCCCGGCCTGCGTACAGAACAGCCGCTACGACATCCTCGCCTACAACCGCACGTACTCCCGCCTGATGTGCGACCTCGACGCCGTGCCGCCGGAGGACCGCAACTGCCTGTGGCTGTCGTTCACCAACGAGCAGTGGCGCGCGACCCAGACCGACCGCGAGGAGGCGATCCGCACGATGGCGGCCAAGTTCCGCGCCTCCATGGCCGGACACCTCGCCGAACCGCCGTGGAAGGCCCTGGTCAAGCGGCTGCACGACGCCTCACCAGAGTTCCGGGAGGTCTGGGCGCGGCACGAGGTGGTGCGGCCCGGCGACAAGACCAAGACCTTCCGCCACCCACGCGTGGGCCTGCTGCGGCTGGTCGGCACCAGCCTGTGGACCAGCCCCGAGGGCGGACCCCGGCTGCTGGCCTACACCCCGGCCGACGAGGAGGCCCGCGAGCGCCTGGAGAAGCTGTACGCGCTGGCGCTCGCCGAAGCCGGACCGGCGGCCCCGGCCCCGGCCGACCTGGCCGGTGCCCCCGCACCGGCCGTGCCCGCCCCGGCCCTCGCGTCCGACCGGGCCTGACGCGGCCTGACCTCCCTGCGTGGGGGCGGCCTCATGACAGACGGGACGCGGGTGACGTGCATGCGGTGACAGGTCGGATGCGTTGAGTTGCCATCCCCCATACTGGAGGCGCCCGCCGAGATCCACCGAGGAGCCCGTATGTCCGTGTCCGCTGCCATGGCCGTCGACTTGCGTGCTGAAGCTGAGTCCGTCGATGGAGCGCTCAACCGCGTGGAGCGGTCTCTAGGCGTGCGGTTGGACCGAGGTACGGCAGTGCGCAAGCGGCGTTCGGTCGGTGCGCGTACCGACCGGGGCACGTGGGTGCGGGTCGAACGGCGAGCGCTGGAACGAATCGACGGGCAGGGATGGAACGGCATCGAGTGCGCGGCGGCGTTGCGCGGAATCGCCATGCCGAAGTGGTTCGCGGGCACGGCCTGGAGGGACCCGGACGACGCCGCGATGTGGCGAGCCGACGAAACCGAACTGATCAGCGCCGCGCCCATGAAGCCCGCCGACAGGACGGCCTTGTCTGACGCGTGGTGGGCGACGTTGAACGCTTCGCTTGACGCGTTGGCCGCTCAGAAGACGACCCGGGTGGCGACGCCGGACACCGTGACCGTCACGCAGGCGAGCGTGGACGAGGTCATCCGCCGAGCATTCCCCGATGCCACCGTTGATACGAGCCTCAACGACTGGACGGCGGCGCACGCTGACCTGAGCTGGGCCAACCTCACCACGCCAGCCTGCTACCTGTTGGACTGGGAAGACTGGGGAATGGCCCCGCGCGGACTGGACTCCGCGAAGTTGTGGGCCAGCTCCCTTGATGTCCCGGAAGTGGCCGAGCGGGTACGGCACGAACGACGGAACGACCTCGGGAGCCAGACCGGCAAGCTCATGTCGCTGTTCTGCTGCTCCAAGCTCGTCCCTTACGTCGATGAGGGGGCACCGGTGCGAAAGGAAGCCCTCCGACTGCTTGACGAGTTGGAGACCGTGCGCTGATCTCGCAACAGGCCCCGATACCGCGCAATGGTGCTCTCGTCCGCCTCGACGCCAAGGGAGTCGATCAGCTCCCGGATGTGCGCGGGGTCGTCGGAACCTACGGCGACAGTGGCGACGCGGGGCAGGTGGTAGGCCGCCCGAAACGCCGCCTGGATCGGCGAGCATGCTTGCGCGGCGTCGGGGCGAAGGAAGACGCGGGGGTTGAGCCTGCCCCATACGGGGTCTGTGGCGCTGCCCCCGAAGGGGCTCATACCCCACATCGCAGCCGCAGGCAGGTTCCACTGTCTGGCAAGAGACTCCGCAGCATCTATCGTGTCGGTACCGACCAGCAGACCAGAGCGGACCATGAGCACGTCCGGTCTCGGCGCGCCCCCGTTGATCACGCCCAGCAGAGGTCCCGGGCGCCATGAGGCGATGCCCCAGGCACCGCACAGCCCCTCTTTCGTCGCGCGTGCCAGCACCGTGCACGCCTGCGTCAGGCAGTCCCGTGCCTGCCCCGGGGCGAGCTGCGCGAGCGTGTGTTCTGGGTTGTGCAGGAACACCAGGTCAGGCGTTCGCCCCAGGTCCTGGTTCGTCTTCTCCAGCGCGTAGCGCAACCGACCGGGATCGAGGGAATGGATGGCGCCACTCGGCCCGGGGAAGTATCCGACCTTGGTGGACACCCGGAACTCGGCCAGGAGGTCAACGAACCTCGCCAACGTCTGATGTGCGGTGAACTCCTGGTAGTTGAAAGCGGTGTCGATCGCTTCTATGCCCAGGTCAAGCGCGGCGGCTAGCGAACAGGGCTGGTAACTAGACCGGTGTAGCCCGAGGACAATTCGGGGGTGAGGCTCGCGCACATCTCCTCCTCCGTCAGGATCTCCGCAACCTGCTTGACCACGTCACCGACCATGCCGACCGCTTCGTCCAGGTTCACCGGTTGACCGCTCAGGAGCAGTCGCAACGCAGGTAGAGCCTTCGCCGCAAGGGTGAGCTTCCTCCCGGCGGCGACAACTTCGACGTTCGCGCCCTGCTCGTTGATTCGAGGAGGGAACTCCGTGACGCATACGACGCTCTCCAACGGCCCGAGGGGTTCCACGAACGGCACATGCCGTGCAGGAACGGCGTCCTTGTGGCGGGCGGCAAGGAAGTCAGCAGGACTGCGTGAGCCAAGGAGTTGGACGGCGGTGTCAGTCAGCTTGCGGTGTTGGGTCTGCTGCTGGTCGGGGTCGGCTGACGGGTCCAGATCGTGACGGAAGAGTTCGAACTCCCGGGACCAGTCGGCCATCCAGGACAGCCAGCCCACCCCGGTAGGGTTGGTGAACCCGAGGGTCATGTGGAGGCTGTGGCCGGAGTCGCGACCGCTGCGGCTGGCCTTGTGCCAGTAGCCGCGCGGAATGTGGATCACGTCGCCCGCCCTTGTCGTCCCCGACCAGATGACGTCATCGCTCGGCTCGTCGTTGCGGGCCGCGTCGCGGAACATCGGCGCGGCGCGTGACGCGCCGCGTACCTCCCACTCCTTTTCACCTGAGAGCTGGATAGCGAGCACGTTGTGATCATCCCAGTGCAGGCCAAAGCCCTCGTCGGCGTTCGTGGTGAGATAAAGGTTGATCGATACCCGCTCCCCCGACCACCACTGAATTGCTCGGTAGACGACCTCCAAGGTCGGATCGAAGACATGCGCTCGGTCGAGGATCAGCGTTACGCCCTCTCGTAGGTGACTCCGCAGTCGGCGCATGTTCACCATGCGAATGCTCTGGCCACGGCTCGTCACGTCCTGACTCAGGTACGTGTCAGGGTGCAGCTCGGTGCCCTTGCGGAAGCATCGGACCTGCGGGTTCGCCAGGCTCCGGCGCATGATCAGGTCCAGGAGTCGGGCGGGTGTGAGTATCCGCCCGACTAAGCCAAGGTCGGCGAGACTACCTCGGGCAAACTGCTTGCCGAGATGGCTCGGTCCGTCCCATCCCAGCGCACTTTCAATGCCGGTGACCACCCTGTGATCCACTGCTGTGAGTCCTCCCCCTGTCTCCGGTTATGGTGGGCAGACAGCGGTGGCCACACGGTTCCTTCGTCGGGCGGCCACGCTGCCCTACTGCGACCGTCGGCGGCCTTCGGCCCACCCCTCAGTGCAAGGGCGGAGCCGATGGGCGCGGCGACCTGGTCGCGGAACGCGCCGCTAGGCGGTGTGCCCGAAGGTGTCACCTCCCGGCCACGGGGTATCGCCCGTGGCGTCGGTGGGTGGGTCGGACATGCTGCTGTCGTAGCGGTCATGGACACTCGACAGAGTCTCGACTGCCACCAACAGATCGTCGGCGTCTAGCTCGTCACCCATGAGTAGCCTCCGTCGTCAGTCGCTCGACTTGTGATCAGTCGTCACAGAATGGGCTCACTCCTGGCAACTGTTCTCCGAGTGTGCGTACGCCCGCAAGGGTGCGACGGATCAACGGTGAACTTCTCGCCACGTCTCCCCGTGCCTGCCTCGGCTCTCTACGCCACGGCCTTGGGCACCAGCTCCATGTGCCGACGAACGGCGCGAGGCCGCGTTCCCTCGGCTGGGCTGAGGGAACGCGGCCTCGTTCTGCCGTACGGACCGGAGTCAGCGGCCGAGGCCGCCCGCCCGTATGCCGGTGATGAACGCGGCGAACTGCTCGGGGGCCAGGAGCAGCGCCGGGCCCTCGGGGTTCTTGGAGTCGCGGACGGCGACCGCGCCGTGGGCCGTGTTGGTCAGGTCGGCGACCTCCACGCATTCACCCCCGTCGTTGCTGTAAGACGACGTGAACCAGCGGGCGCCCTCCAGTTCTGAGGCCGTCACCGTGGCGGGGCGAGTGTTCATTCGGTGAGCTCCTTCGACAGTCGGTGCAGGAACTTCGGGGTGTCACCAGGTGGCAGGGCTCCGGCCACCATCGCGTCGAACATGCGGGTGAACCGCCCGACATCGCGCAACTTGTCCGTGACGGCCACGGTGTGCCAAGCGGTGTCCGTCTGCACCGTCGTGGGCAGGCCGCGGCCGAGGATCATGATAGTGATGTGATGCAAGGCGATATAGCCGTTGCTGGCCTGGGGGAGAACTTGCAGCGTCACGTTCTCCAGGGCGGCCAACTCGGTCAGCTCCGCGTACTGCTCGCGCATGACCTCCGCGCCGCCGATGGCGTAGCGCAGCGCGGGCTCGTACAGGATCCCCCAGATCTTCACCGGGTCCTCGTCACGGGTGATGGCCTCCTTGCGCTGCATGCGGATCCGCACAGTGGCCTGGCCGAACTCCGTGGTGGTCTCGTTGATGGGCTTGTGCAGCTCGTGGAGGGCCCGCGCGTAGTCCTCGGTTTGCAGTAGCCCGGGAACCACGGTCGGGTGGAAGAAGCGGATCTCCCGGGCCGCCGACTCGACGCCGAGGAACCGCTGCATCCCGGACAGCAGGTTCGTCGTGCCCACGCCGGTCCACCACTCGCGGCTGGACGCCTCGCGCTGCGCCGCGATCAGCCGCTCGATCTCGTCCTCGGCGACGCCGTAGCGCTCCAGCAGCATCCGCAGGTGCCCGGCCTGCCGGAAGGACTTCCAGCCCGCCTCGATGCGCTGGAGCGTGCTGTCGTCGAACGGCATCCCCTCCACCGCCTGCGCGATGGTGAGGTCGGCCGCCTTGCGGTACTGACGCAGCTCGTGGCCGAGCCCGATGCGCCGCGCGGTCGGCCGCGGTCGTCCTGCCATGACTCCTCCCCTCTGGCGCATGTGCGCGCCGGTCGTTGCCTTGTGATCAGCCTTACCGGCGTTACGCACGGAGAAAGAGCCGGTGCGCATGCCGGGGCACGTGCCAATTCTTCTGTTGAGGCTGACTCTCAGCGAACTCTATTGCCTGTGAACCCCCCTGTGGGCGACTTTTGTTGAGTCCGGGGAAATCCGCGACCGCCCCCAACCCTCAAAGACAGCGGGCGATTTCCCACCCCACCCATGTCAACGACCGGAGGCGACACAGGTAATGGCCGCTGCTCCCGCCACGCCCGCACTACCGCTGTTGTGGGGCCGCAACAACCTGCCCGTCCCCTACGCCGCCCGCTGGAGCGCCGAGCGCGCCGCCATGCGCGGCGTACTCACCGTTCGTCCGGACGGCCGGGGGCTGGCCTACCGGGACGAGGCGCCCGCCGACCGCGACCGCCACGGCGTGCTGTGGGCGCGTCTCACCGAGGCGCAGGGGGAGGGGCGGCCGGACTTCGGCTCGCTGCACACCGTCCGCCAGCGGCGCGCGATGTTCGACATGCTCTGCCAGGTCTGCGGCGGCCCGGCCAGCCGGACCTCACGGGGCTGGCTGTTCCTCGTCCAGCGGCCCGAGACGGCCGAGGAGTCGGCGGACTGGCCGGAGGGGCTGCTGTCCACCAAGCCCCCGGTCTGCGAGCCGTGTGCGGCCCTCGCCGCGCGGTACTGCCCGCACCTGACCGACCCCGTCGCGGTCCGCGTGCGCAAGCCCCGGGTCTGGGGCGTGTTCGGCGGCTTCGTCGTCCCGGACGCGGACGGCGGTCTCGTCCCCTCCCCGGACGACCACACCCTGCCCTACGGCCACTCGGCGGCCTGCTGGTTCCTCGCCTCCCAGCTCGTCATCGAACTCACCCGCTGCTGGTCGGCATGCGAGCCCTTCGGAATGGTCGGCGCCTGACTCGGATACGCCGATAGATTCCCGACCGGACCGATTCCGCCGCTGGAGGATTTGTGCACGACACCTGGGACGTCATCGAACGCCTTTCCGCCCGTCTGGAAGCGCACAGCACGCTGCCCGTGGAGCAGCGCCGCCTCCTCCAGATCCTCAAGATCACCGAGGAGGCCGGTGAGGTGGCCGAGGCCGTGATCGGTGCCACGGGCGCGAACCCCCGCAAGGGCCAGTCCCACACCTGGGAGGACGTCCAGTCGGAAGTATGCGACGTGATCATCACGGCCATGGTCGCGCTGGCCCGCCTCACCCCCGAGGCGCGGCAGACGTTCGCCGCACACCTGGAGAAGATCGTCGACCGTGACCTGGCACCGACCAGGTAGGAACGGCTCGCTCCCGCCAGGTCCAGCGCCCCGGACCGGCCGAGGAGTCGGCGGGCTGGCCGGAGGGGCTGTGGTCTGGCCGTCGTCGGCGAGCATCACCGACAGATCGGTTACGACCCGTCCCGGGACGTGCACGGCTCCGCGCGGTCGCAGCCTGCGTAACAGTTTGCCCTGCCACACTCAACTTCCCGCCCCGCGGCCCCATGGTCACCAATTCTGCAAATCCCGGTGCCCTGGCGTGGCTGGTCCACCATGATAGTGAGTGCCCCGCTCCCCCCTCTACGGGGCTGCACTCCACGCTTGCACTGACCAGTCCGACAGGGAGCTACGGGAATCTGAGATGAGCGCAGAAGCAATTGTGGCAGCGATCGCGGTGCTGGTGTCGATCGCGATTGCATCGGCCCAGGGGACGTGGAGTTGGAGAAGGCGAAGGCTCCCGGATCACGACAGCCCTCTCAGGTATGGGGACATCGATGAGGGGAGATCCTTCAGCGTCCAGGATCTGGTGAAGGTCGTGAACCTTCAAGGCAGTCCGGGCCGTGACCCTCAAAGCCCCGGATCCGCACTCCTCACCGATGCGTATCTGATACAGCGGGAATCAGAGGAGGGGAACGGCCTTGTTGCCATATACAGCACTCGTGGACAGTTATCTGCCTGCTCGACGAGCCATCCCTATGAGTCCGGCGAGTACGACTCCACGCACATGGCCATCAATCGGGCAGTGGCTGTTCCGCTTTCCGGCCTGCCGCAGGGCGTCACCTGCCGGGTGGTCAATAGAGTCTCTTTTGAGGGGGCATACGACGGAGAGACTGAGGATTTTTTCGAGACCCACATAGAAAGACCCACAAGATCCCTGACCATCATTCTGGTCTTCGCTCAGGAGTATCGATGTACCGAAGTCTTCGGATTGATTCAGACGGGTGGCAGGTCGAGAGTCGAGCCCGCACGGGACAAGCCTATGGTCCTCGACGACGGTCGTGTCGTCTACTGGCATGTCACTCCGGTCAAGACCGATTGGCTTCCCATTCATGCCCGGTACCGTGTCCGCTGGAAGTGGAGAGGGGGTGACACAGGCTCCTGAGTACGCACTGGGCGACGTAAGCGCGAGGAATATCGGCGCAAGGGCCGACTTGATACGCGGTCGGCGTACGGGCCCGGTTTCTTCGGCAGCGCCTCCACGCTGCCCCGCGAAAGATATGCACGTCAAGCTCTCAGAGAAGGGGCCTCCCCGTGGTGAACCGCGTCGAACTCATGGAAATGCGCGCGCTAGGCACTTCCGTAGACGACTGGCGTCCGGCTCGCAAGTTTCCTGAGACTTACCCGGGGCTCTCCGTGGACCGGAGCTACCTCCTCTGGCATGATCGGGTCCTGCCGATCTCGACCGGAGAATACGGCGAGTACCTGGTCACGCTGGGAAGTTCTCGTCTGCTCCTGGAAGACCTGCTCGGAGAGCTACGCCTTCCCGGCCTGGAACAAAGGTTTCCAGTGCTGGCCTACGGAGCCAACCGCAACCCGTCGACCCTGTATACCAAACTGCTCAACTATTCCTCACGGGACGGCGGAACGAATGGACACTGCCTGCCGGTGCTCAAAGGGCGCATCCAAGGAGCTGACGTTGCCGCCTGCCGGTTCCACGGTCATGGCTACCTGTACGGAGAGATTCTGCTGGGGCACAGTCTGTGCAAGAACGTCGAGCTTGAGGTCTACGTCTGCCTGGTCGACCTCGAACAACTGGCTGTTCTCAACCAGAGCGAAGGTGTCGGCGCGGGTCTGTACGAACTGGCTGTGATCCCCGAAGTTCTGGTTGACGATTTGCCGCAACCGTTCTCCGCCCTGGGGTATGCGGCTAACCAAAGCGTATGGCTTTCCCCTGTCCACGAAACTCCTGTAGCGTATTCGCTGCTTTCCGCTACTGACCGCATCCTTCCTTCGATGACCTCAAGGGAAATGGTGGATCACGTTATGGATTCCCTTGGATTGCGTGGCCAGATCAGCGCTCTGACCGGCCTGAAAAACGACGGGAGATTGGCGGAGGAGGTGGCGAAGTACCTGAACGGGCAATGGTGGTATCAATTTCATACCGGAGAAGCGCCGATTCGAGGCTATCGTCAGGTACTCGAACTGTTCGACTCCCGCATGTCCGCGAAGTCTGCGCAGTCACGCACGCTGGACTCTCTCCGGGCGAACGGACTCGTTCTGTCACATAAGGACGCATATGCGCCAGGTCGCGAGCATCTCTGGAAGAACCGCTACGAAGCCGTCTAAAAGCATGCGCTCGTCACCAGCGCTGGATCACCTGTGTGGCGGAAGGCCGACGGCGCCACCATGACAGGTGAGAACGGCTCGCTCCCGCCGGGTTTCCGCGCCGTGACCCTACGCGCTGGCGCTCGCCGACGGGCGGCCCGAGGGCGTCGCGTCCTCCTCCTCGAACAGCTCCGCCGCGCGGCTCGCCGTCCGGCGCGCCCAGCCGCCGGTGGTCAGCACGCCGAGCAGCAGCACCGCCGCCCCGCACCCGGCGATGATCCACCAGGCCGGGCGGCTGGCGTCGGCGTACGTCGCGGCGCCGCCCAGGCTGCCGTGGCGCGCGGCGGCGGCCGTGCCCGAGGCCAGTACGGCGCCGATGACGGCCACGCCGAGGGACTGGCCGACCTGGCGGCTGGTGGAGGCGACGGCCGCGGCCACGCCTGCCTGGGCGCGCGGCATGCCGGACACGGCGGTGTTGGTGATCGGCGCGTTGACCAGGCCGAAGCCGATGCCGAACAGCGCGTACCCGGCCAGCAGCGAGGCGTCGTGCGTCTCGGCGTCGAAGGCCGCGAACAGCACGCCGCACCCGCCCATCGCCACCCCGGCCAGCAGCAGCGGAACGCGCGGCCCGCGCGCGCCCACCAGCCGTCCGGACAGCGGCGCGAACAGGCCGGTCATCGCGGCCATGGGCAGCATCCACAGGCCCGCGCGCAGCGCGGACTGGCCGCGTACCTCCTGGAGGTAGAGGGTGTTCACGAACAGGAATCCGGCCAGTGCCGCGAACGAGGCCACCGCCGCCACCGTCGCCCCGCTGAACGGCGCGCTGCGGAAGAACCGCAAGTCGATCAGGGGTTCTTCGCGCCGCCGCTCGTAGCCGACGAGCGCGGCCAGCGCCACCGCCCCGGCGGCGGCGCAGCCGGTGATCAGCGGCGAGTTCCAGCCGTGCGTCGGCGCCTCGATGATCGCGTACGTGACCGTACCGAGCAGCACGATCACCAGCGCCTGCCCGACCGGGTCGACCCGGCGCGGGCGCGGCGCGCGCGACTCCGGTACGTACCGGGCGGTGAGCGCCATGGCGGCGAGTCCGACCGGCAGGTTTATCCAGAAGATCGAACGCCAGCCGACCGACTCCACCAGCAGGCCGCCGACCACCGGGCCCGCCGCCATGCTGATGCCGACCACTCCGCCCCACACCCCGATGGCGCGAGCCCGCTCCCGGGGGTCGGTGAAGGTGTTGGTGATGATCGACATGGCGACCGGGTTGAGCATCGAGCCGCCCACCGCCTGCACCGCGCGGAAGGCGACCAGGCACGCCAGGTTCGGCGCCAGGCTGCACAGCGCCGAGCCCAGCGTGAAGACCACCAGGCCCGTGACGAAGACCCGCTTGCGCCCCAGCCGGTCGGCGGTGGAGCCCGCCAGCATCAGCAGTGCGGCGAGCACGAGGGTGTAGGCGTCGATGGTCCACTGCATTCCGGACACCGAGGCGCCCAGGTCGCGGCGCATCGACGGCAGGGCGACGTTGAGCACGGTGTTGTCGAGGCTGACGATCAGCAGGCTCATGCAGCAGATCGCCAGCACGAGCAGACGCCGCCCGCGGGTCAGTTCGGACATACCTGGCACGCTACCCCGCCGGGTCGCGAAGGGTGATCTGTGACCGCCTACCGGACGTGCGCGCCGATGCGACAATTGGGGGAGCAGCCACCGGTCCCAGCCGGTCCCGACGTGACTCCCGAGGACGCCCCACGCCCATGACGACGACACCGCTGCGCATCGGACCGCACACGGTCTCGCCCCCGGTCGTGCTCGCGCCCATGGCCGGGATCACGAACGCGCCGTTCAGGACGCTGTGCCGGGAGTTCTCGGGCGGCCGCGGCCTGTTCGTCAGCGAGATGATCACCAGCCGGGCGCTGGTGGAGCGCGACGCCAAGACCATGCGGCTGATCCACTTCGACGCGGCCGAGCGGCCCCGCTCGCTCCAGCTGTACGGGGTGGACCCGGCCACCGTCGGCAAGGCCGTCCGGATGATCGTGGAGGAGGACCTGGCCGACCACGTCGACCTGAACTTCGGCTGCCCGGTGCCCAAGGTCACGCGCAAGGGCGGCGGCTCCGCGCTGCCGTACAAGCGGCCGCTGCTGCGCGCGATCCTGCGCGAGGCGGTGACGGGCGCGGGCGGCCTGCCGGTGACGATGAAGATGCGCAAGGGCATCGACGACGACCACCTCACCTACCTGGACGCCGGCCGGATCGCCGCCGAGGAGGGCGTCACCGCCATCGCGCTGCACGGCCGTACCGCCGCTCAGCACTACGGGGGCACGGCCGACTGGGAGGCGATCGCCCGGCTGAAGGACGCCGTGCCCGAGGTGCCGGTGCTCGGCAACGGCGACATCTGGTCGGCGGACGACGCGCTGCGCATGGTGCGGGAGACCGGCTGTGACGGGGTGGTGGTCGGGCGCGGGTGCCTGGGGCGGCCGTGGCTGTTCGGGGACCTGGCGGCGGCGTTCGAGGGCCGCGGTGGGGCCGGGTTCGCGCGGCCGACGCTGCGGGAGGTCGCGGACGTCATGCTGCGGCACGCCGGGCTGCTGGCCGAGTGGCTGGGCGACGAGGAGCGCGGCGTGATCGACTTCCGCAAGCACGTCGCCTGGTACACCAAGGGCTTCGCGGTCGGCTCCGAGGCGCGCGGGCGGCTGGCTGTGGTCGGCTCCCTGGCCGAGCTGGCCGACCGGCTGGCCGCCCTGGACCTCGACCAGCCGTGGCCGCCGGGCGCCGACGGCCCGCGCGGGCGCACCTCGGGCCGCAGCCGGGTGGTGCTGCCGGACGGCTGGCTGGCCGACCCGTACGACTGCGCGGCGGTGGGCGCCGACGCGGAGCTGGCCACCTCCGGCGGCTGAACCGTCCGGGCGCCGTCCGGGCGCCGTCCGGGGCGGCCGCTCCGAAACGCTCCCGGCCTGGACGTCCCGCCCGGCGCCCGCCGCGGCCCGTACCCGTACGTGCGCACAGCCCCGCGACCCCGCATGCGGGGTCGCGCGAGCGCCTGGCCGTTGCCCCGGGGCGAGCGCGGCCGGCCGGCCCCGGAGTGGGCAGCCGGCCGGCCGCGCCCTCAGCCCGCGGTTTCCCGCTGGGCCGACCCCGACCCGGTGGGGTTGCCCGAGAGGCGCGCTCCGTCCAGTCCGCGGACCTCCGCGTCGGCGGTCCGGGCGGCCCGGTGGTCCTTCTCCGCCGCCGCCAGCAGGTCCAGGGCGAGCGCGGCGGTCCAGCTGAAGTTCCGCGAGCCGCGCGCCCGGCCGGTGCGCGGGTCCACGTACTCCGCGAAGCCGGAGGACAGGGCGCAGGTCAGGGCCTGGTTGCGCAGCGCGTCGGCCCGGCGCAGGGCGCCGCGCTGCCGCAGTGCCCGCTCCAGCAGCCAGTTCACGTTGAACCAGGCGGGGCCCCGCCAGTAGCGCGACGCGTCGAACGCGTGTCCGAGCAGGTCGTAGCTGGGCACCAGGCGCACGGACGAGCCGAGCCCGAAGTGCTCGCCGCAGGCCGTGCGCATGAGGGCGGCGGCGATCTCGCGGGGCAGCACCGGGACGATCAGCGGCAGCAGGCCCGCCGCGCTGCGCTCCGGCACCAGGCCGCCGTCGGCTCCGTCCCGCAGGTCCCGGCACAGGAACATCTCGGTCTCCGGGTCCCACAGCCGTCTGACCAGGGCTTCCGTCAGCCGCGCCGCGCGCGCCCGGTGCACGCCCGGGTCGCTGCCGATGGCCGCCGCGATGCCGGCCAGCGCGCACTCCGAGGCGATGAGCAGCGCGTTCACGCCCGGGTCCTCGACGGCGAAGTCGGGAGAGAAGGCGCCGTCCTCGTACCCGCTGTCGCGGTAGTCGGTCGCCAGCCGCACGTACCGGCCGTAGTCCAGGTCGGTCGGCCGGTCGCAGGCCGCGCCGTGGTCCAGGTCGGCCCGGCGGAAGGTGCCCGGCGGCGCGGGCTTGACGCGGGAGAGCGGGGCGTCCCAGCACGGGCTGTTGTCCATGCCGGGCTCCCACGGGTGCACCACGGACACCAGCCCGCCGCCGCCCAGGTCCCGGGACCCGGTCAGGTAGCGGTGCCAGGCGACCAGCTTCGGGTACAGCCGGGCGAGGAAGCCGCGCCGCGCCGACAGCCGCGGGTCGGCCTGGTGGACCAGCCAGCAGGCCAGGGCGTGCACGGGCGGCTGCACGATCCCGGAGGTCTCCATGCGCTCCGGCGCGCCGGCCGCCGCTCCGGTGGTGGAGGAGCGCCAGAAGTCGGGGCCGGGGAAGTACAGTCCCAGCGGTACGGCCGGATTGAAGACGATGTGCGGCACCCGGCCGTCACCCCATTGGGCGGCGAACAGCGTCTCCAGCTCCGTCTGCGCCCGCTCCACCGACAGATGGCGTAGTCCGATCGCGATGAACGCCGAGTCCCAGCTCCACTGATGCGGGTAGAGGCCGTGGGAGGGCACCGTCGAGGAACCGGTCCAGTTTCCGAGGAGCACCCGCTGCGCGCGGGCGCGCAGCGGGGATGACGACGGGTCCGACTCCTCGGAGGACTGGTCCTCGCTGCCGGTCATGAACATCACGTCGAGCCTCTCTGCGGGTGTCGTACGGGCCATGTCTGCGGGTGAGGTCGCTGGTGCCGGTCCGCGGGCCCGGCCGTGGTGCGGGCCGGGGCTCGCGCCGGGAGCCGGGTTCCGGTGCTGGTCAGGGGCTGGATACGGGTGCTGGTCGGAGGTGTGGTGTGTGGTGTCTGTCACGGGATTTGCCGGGGCGGGCGGGGGTAGGGGGCGCTGTCGGCGGCCAGTTATGCCTTGTCAACCTACAAAAGTAGTGCTGGGATGCGTATCAGATAAGCGAAAGGTGGCGTGAGATACACCATGCGGATCTGGACGCGGCGGTCAAGGGTGACCGCGGCGGGACTCGCCACCGCCCTGGGCCTGGGCCTGCTGGCCGGGTGCTCGGCCCAGGGGAGCGGCAGGCCGGACAACAAGATCACCGTGTGGTCGCTGGAGAGCCTGCCGCCGCGCATGGCGGCGACCCGGCGCGTCGTCCACCGGTTCGAGCGCGCCAGCGGCGTCACGGTCCGTCTCGTGGGTGTGACCGAGGCCCAGTTGCCGCAGATGATCATGTCGGCGGCGGCCGCGGGCGACATGCCGGACGCGATCGCCGCCCTGCCGCTGTCCCAAATATGGCAAATGTATGGGAATGGTCTGGTCAACACCCGCATCGCCGGGCGCGTCGTCGACCGGCTCGGCCCGGCCACGTTCGACGCGAACGCCCTGGGGCTCGCCTCCGACCACGGCACCCGCCTCGGCGTGCCCTCCGACGCCTGGCTCCAGCTCCTGGTCTACCGCTCCGACCTGCTGCGCGCCGCCGGCCTGCGCGCGCCGGACACGTACGCCGACCTGCTGCGCGCCGCCGACCGGCTCCAGACCGGCGACCGCGTCGGCGTCTCCGCCGCCACCGACCCCGGCGACGCCTTCACCCAGCAGAGCTTCGAGGACCTGGCGCTGGCCAACGGCTGCCGGCTCATCGACCGCGGCGGCCGGGTGACCCTGGACTCCCCGCCCTGCCGCACCGCCTTCCGCACGTACGACCAGCTGGCCCGCGCGCACGGCGCGCCCGGCACCCAGACGGTGGACTCCACCCGCGCCACCTACTTCGCCGGCCGGTCCGCGATGGTGATCTGGTCGTCCTTCCTGCTGGACGAGCTGGCCGGGCTGCGCGACGACGCCCTGCCCAGCTGCCCGCAGTGCCGCCGCGACCACGGGTACCTGGCCGCGCACAGCGGGATCACCACGGCGCTGAAGGGCCCGGACGCCGCCGCGCCCGCCCAGTACGGCGACGTGGTGTCCTTCACGGCCACCCGGACGGCGGAGCCCGAGGCCACCGAGAGGTTCCTGACCTACATGATGACGACCGGCTACGAGGACTGGTTCGGCATGGCGCCCGAGGGCAAGATCCCGGTACGGACCGGCACCGCGGACGACCCGGGCAGGTACACCCGGGCCTGGCGCGGCGCCGACATGGGTGTCGACACCAGGAGGCCGATGGACCAGGTCTATCCGCGCCGCCTCCTGGACCAGCTCGTCGAGGGCGTCGGCAGGATGCGCCGCTGGGGCATCGCCGAGGGCCAGGGCACGCTGGTCGGCGCGCTGAGCGGCGAGCTGCCGGTGGCCAAGGCCGTCGGCGCCATGACGAGCGGGCAGACCTCGCCGCGGCAGGCGGCGCGCGACGCGGCGGACGAGGTCGCCGAGATCGCGAAGTCGCTGCGGTGAGCGGCCCGCCGCCCCGCCGGGCGCCGCTGGCCGCCCGCGTGCTGCGGGCCCTGCGCCGGGGCGCGGCGCCCGAGCCG